>JAGQQT010000943.1 GCA_020426065.1 Planctomycetaceae bacterium
GCAGCAGCTGTTTCTCGATTATGGTTTCCGCAAATTTCGGGATGAGCTTTACGATCTGGCGGGACTGAATGCCGATCCAGATACACCAGCCGAACAGCCCGTCGTTCGCAAAACGGTGCAGAGACGTCTGTTTGATTCCCCGAATTCAGATGTTCCCGAAAAGAAAAAGGACAAGCCTGCGGAACCGATCAAACATGCCCCCCTGAATGAAAGCCGCAACTGGACCGTGATTCGGGATGAAGAACAGCTCGAGGAATTACTCGCTTCGCTTTCCAAACTGAAAGAACTCTGCATCGACCTGGAGACGACTTCTGTCGATGCGATGCAGGCTCAGATTGTTGGCTGGGCAGTGAGCGGGGAACCGGGCACGGCTGCCTACATTCCTGTCGATGGCCCTGCCGGATCTTCCTTGCTTGATGCAGATCTGGTTCTGGAACGGTTCCGCCCGCTGCTCGAATCCGATGAGATCGAAATCAGTAACCAGAATATCAAGTACGATGCCATCGTCTGGAAATGTCACGGTCTGGAATGCAGAAACATCGGCATGGATCCGATGGTCGGCCACTACCTGCTCGATGCCGGTGCAAGGAGTCATGGACTGGATGCTCTGGCGGATGAGTTCCTCGGGCATCGCATGATTCCGATTTCGGATCTGATCGGGACCGGCAAAAACCAGAAGAAGATGAACGAAGTCGATGTCGATACCGTGGGGGAATACGCGGCCGAGGATGCAGATATTGCACTGCAGCTCAGTCACATTCTGCGGGCCGAACTGGAGCGTCAGGAACTCTGGCAGTTGTATGCCGACCTCGAACGTCCCCTGATTCCGATACTGGCTGAAATGGAATTCACCGGAATCAAAGTGAATGCCGAGGAACTGTTTGATCAGAGTCGGGTTGCTGGTCAGCGGATTGAAGAACTGATGCAGGAACTGGAACAGCTGGCCGGACGCTCGTTCAATCCGGACTCTCCCAAGCAGTTGCGGGAACTCCTGTTTGATGAACTGGGCCTGCCGGTTCAGAAACGTACCAAGACCGGAGCCAGTACCGATCAGGCTGTGCTGGAAAAGCTGGCCACACTTCATCCGCTGCCTGCAAAAATCATTGAATACCGCCAGATGGCCAAGTTGAAGGGGACGTATCTGGATGCGTTACCCAAACTGGTGCATCCCAAAACCGGGCGCATTCATGCCTCGTTTAACCAGGTGGTCGCCGCCACGGGTCGACTCAGTTCCAGTGATCCCAACCTGCAGAACATTCCCATCCGCACTCCGGAGGGGAGGATGATCCGCAAAGCTTTTATTCCTGGTCAGAAAGACTGGAAACTG
>JAGQQT010000944.1 GCA_020426065.1 Planctomycetaceae bacterium
TTACGACCCTGAACCTCGCTGACTGCTCATTGCGTGTTGCATCTGGATCAGTGGATTCGGTGAAAAAAGACTCACCGCACAATTCCCCCAATATCGTCCTTATCCTCGCCGATGATCTTGGGTGGACTGATCTGGAGTGTTATGGAGCGGATCTTCATGAAACGCCTCGTATTGATCAGCTTGCTGGAGAAGGCGTTCGTTTTACGGATGCCTATGCAATGCCTGTCTGTTCGCCGAGTCGAGCGGCTTTGCTGACCGGACGGCATGCTGCCCGGTTGCATATCACGATCTGGTCTGAGGGTTCATTGAGTGGTCCGACAAACCGGAAGCTGCTTCAGGCTGCCTCACTGCACGACCTGCCTCATGAAGAAGTGACACTGGCAGAACTGCTGCAGGCAGAGGGATATCTGACCGCTCTGGTTGGCAAGTGGCACCTGGGAGATGCGGATCATTATCCGGAGACACAGGGGTTTGATGTCAATATCGGCGGGACGCACTGGGGAGCACCGCACTCGTTCTTCTGGCCTTATCGAGGGACGGGACGATTCGGACCGGAAATGCGCTATGTCCCGCATCTGGAATATGGCCAGCCCGAAGAATATTTGACTGACCGGCTGACAACGGAAGCGTTGGAGGTAATTGATCGAGCTGTCGAGAGAGAGCAGCCCTTTTTTCTTTATCTGGCACATCATGCACCGCATACTCCTATTGAGGCCAAGCGATCAGGCATTGACTATTTTGAAAGTAAAGTCAAACCGCACATGCACCATCAGAATGCCACTTATGCCGCGATGGTAAAAAGTCTGGATGAGAGCGTGGGGCAGGTGCTGGATCGGATTGAACAGCATGGTCTGACTGATCGTACGATCGTTGTCTTCGTGAGTGATAACGGCGGTTTCATTGGAAAGGACAAGGGAGGGCAAATCCCCTGTACCAGTAATCATCCGCTCCGTTCGGGGAAAGGTTCTGTTTACGAGGGAGGGATCCGGGTGCCACTGATCATCCGCTGGCCAGGCATAACAGAATCGGGAGGGGTGTGTCGTGAACCGGTGATTCTGATGGATCTGTTTGAAACGCTGCGTAGTGTGGTCAGCAGTCAAGTGACAAAAGAAATTGATGGCGTGAACCTGTTGGCACAGTTGAAAAATCCAGACGCCACCATCGACCGGCCAGCTCTCTACTTTCATTACCCGCATTACTATCCCACGACAACGCCTGTCGGTGCAATTCGCATGGGGGACTGGAAGCTGCTCGAATATTTTGAAGATGGCCGGGTTGAACTTTATCACCTCACGGATGACCTGGGCGAGCAACACAATCTGGCTGA
>JAGQQT010000945.1 GCA_020426065.1 Planctomycetaceae bacterium
CGCCTGGCACCTGGAACTGCTTCCCATGGGCGAGATGAATTCGGCTCAGGTTGATCTCGATGCCGATCCGATGGAAGAATTCCTCAGCCAGTTTCCGGAAAACGAGCCCACTCCGGTTGAGAATGAACCTCGCGAACCGGAAATGGCCCAGACCTCAGCAATCGATAACGTGCCAGCACAGCCAGTGGAAGAACCGGAAGCAACTCCGGCTGATATCTGGACAGCGAACGCCTCTCAGGAACAACCAGAAATTCATTCCACTTCCGTTGACCTGACTTCCCGAATGCCACAGGCCGAACCGATGATTGAACAGGTCGGCCATCAGGTGGAAACGGGAAATGCCATTTATCGCCCAACCGAACAGCCTGTCTCCATTCAAACCTTGCCCTTCCGCGGCTCTGAGCCTCCGGTGCAGTATGCCAATCAGTCTGTGGCCATGCCTGAGCAGACTTTCGTACAGACCGCGGCAGTCGAACAGGTTGTCGAACCCGCAGCGAACTCGATGCAGGAGCCACAACCGCTCAACATGACTGAAGAGGCCCAGCCGATGAACAGTCCGGCTGAGCAAACCGTCTTACGTCTGCGGGAACTTTCCGCCCGATACTGGAAGGACCGTGCAGGTCGGCAGGAATTCGAGCCGGAACTGTTGCAACTGGCCCACCAGGTGTTCTTTCGCAACGAACAGCATTTCCTGCCCGCTCACGTTGTCGAACCCAACCAGCATCTGGAAACAATCGCCCGCCAGTATGATGTGCCCTGGCAGTATCTGGCCAATCTCAACCGGATCACTCCGGAGCAGTTGCGGGCCGGCCAGGAATTGAAAGTCATTCAGGGACCGTTTGATGCCGTCGTGGAGCTGAGCGAGTTTCGGCTCACGCTGCATGCCAATGGTTACGTTGTGGCCATTTTCCCCATCGGAATCGGCCAGAATTCCACCACCCCGCTCGGCCAGTTTCAGGTCTTGAACAAGCTGGAGAATCCCACCTACTACGGCCCGGATGAAGTCATCAGCTGCGATGATCCCAACAATCCGCTGGGCGAGCACTGGATCGACCTGGGGAACAGTATCGGCATTCACGGCACGAATGAGCCGGAAACGATTGGCCAGGCCAAGTCCCGAGGCTGCATCCGCATGCGGAACGAAGATGCGGCTGCCGTCTATGATCTGCTCACCCAAAAATCCCGCATCTCAATTCGAGGCTAAGCGAGATCCACTTCCTGCTGCGCCGACCCTCCCCAAGGGCATTGGTCTCTACACAAATCGAATTGGGCCTTAACTGTCTAGAATGTGAATGAGCCGCAAGGCGCTAGCCGCGGGTTTCTTTTA
>JAGQQT010000946.1 GCA_020426065.1 Planctomycetaceae bacterium
CAGACGCGGATCTTCGGGAAATCGGTCTGACTGGGTATGTTCGTGAACGCAATCGTGTTACTTAAACCGAGCGTGGGCATGTAACACAGCATGTGGATGGTAAACAGCCAGACCACCGTGTTCACATCCAGAGCCTGTGCATAATGCGGGACGGCACACATGGTCATTCCGCCCAGGACAAGCAGCACTCCCATCACCGGCTCGCAAGCGAAAAAACGATCGGCAATCAGGCCCAGAAACAGGGGAGCGATAATCGCTGCCAGGGGGGCACTGCCATAGGCACCTGCTCCAGCGGTCCCAATCCCATTGGCTTCCAGACACGCTCCCAGAGTTGTAAACCAGGCTCCCCAGACGAAAAACTGCAGAAACATCATGATACATAAGCGTGTCACGATCGAACTCTTGGATTTTTCGCTGTTCGTCATCGGTATGCCTGTCTGATTGGGGAGATGCGAAGACTGTCTGACCGAGATTTCGGCTGTTTTCCACTGTATTGAGCACTTCCAGCTCTGTCCAGCGTGCCCGGCCTGTTTCAAACCCATCAGATTCAATTGAACTGACTCACTGCCGAAGCAGTCTCCACTCAATTACTCGCAACTGTCTGCAGAATTCGTTATTCTGCCCGCAATACGTCTTTCGATTTCCATTTACGACTTCAACCCCCAGATGACCTATGACAAAACGCGTCTATAACTTTTCCGCTGGTCCCGCTGTCATGCCGGAATCGGTACTCCAGGAAGCCTCTGACAACATGCTTTCCCTGGGGAAAACCGGAATTGGCGTCATGGAGCACTCTCACCGCGGGAAACCATTTGTCGCAGTCGCACACGAAGCTGAAGAAAACTGCCGCAAACTGGCGGGGATCCCGGACGATTACGATGTCCTGTTTCTGCAGGGGGGAGCTTCTCTGCAGTTTGGCATGGTGCCCATGAACTATCTGGCACCAAGCCGGACTGCCGATTACCTGGTCACCGGGTCCTGGTCTCAAAAGGCCGTCAAGGAAGCAAAACTGTTTGGCGAAGTCCACATCGCCAGCAGCAGTGAAGACCGGAATTTCTGCTACATTCCCCAGGAGGCGGAATACAGCAGTTCTCCCCGCTATGTCCACTTCACTTCGAACAACACCATTTTTGGAACCCAGTTCCAGACTGAGCCCAAGACTCCAGAGGGAGCGTTTCTGGTTTGCGATGCCAGCAGCGATATCTTCTCCCGCCCGCTCGACATCCGCAAATACGGCATCATCTACGCCGGTGCCCAGAAAAACCTCGGGCCTTCCGGTGTCACTCTCGTCATCATCCGCAAAGATCTGGTGGAGCAGGGAAGT
>JAGQQT010000947.1 GCA_020426065.1 Planctomycetaceae bacterium
ACCGATCCAATAAAAAACGCCACTCGTATGAGCGGCGTTTTGTGCCTTATCAGTGATCAGCTTCGATCAGCCATCGGCGAGAGGCTTTTTCTTTTCGGTGATCACGGGGAGTTCCTTGGAACGTTCTGCATTGAGCTCGATGTAGCTCTTCCATTCATCTGGAACATTGTCTTCGTGGTAAATCGCCTCGACGGGGCATTCTGGAACACAGGCCTCGCAATCAATGCACTCATCGGGATGGATGTACACCATGGTTTCCCCTTCGTAGAAACATTCTACGGGGCAGACCACGACGCAGTCGGTGTATTTGCATTTGTCGCAAGGTTCGCAAACGATATGAGGCATTGATGCTCCTTCACTCAGGAAAAATCAGGCTGTGAGCAAAAAAGGGAAGTTGTGAAACAACGGAGGAAGGATCTGCAAGAGTTCACAACCTCTTCTGAATACTTGTCGCAGGAATGCTAGTCTTCACTTGACATGTTTTCAAGATGAGACGACCGAACTGAGGGAACTGACATTCGATCTCAATACTGACCGGACCTCACGCTTTTTCGGGCTGAATTGCGAACCGAATCTGACCACGTTATAAGCGATCAATCAAAGATGATGGATCTTTTCCGTTCCGCTCTCCTCAATTGCCGATCTGGCAGCGGATGATCGCGGAATCTTTCCCGAATTGCCCAGTCGGTACGGACCTATTGATGACAGATATTTCCGATCTCCCTCCTGTGGATGTTCGTCCAGAGTCGGAGGCCTGCGAAGCCCCGACCACTCTGTTTGCAACATTGAAACAGCTGGGGCCCGGTTTGATCATTGCCGGAAGTATTGTGGGATCGGGCGAACTGATCGCCACGACCAAAGCAGGAGCCCAGGCCGGGATTGCTCTGCTCTGGCTGATTCTGCTGGGTTGTGTGATCAAGGTTTTCGTGCAGATCGAGATGGGTCGGCACACCGTGGTCCACGGCCAGACCGCCCTGGCCGCTCTGAATGAAGTCCCCGGCAGGCTGTTCAAGCTGAACTGGATTGTCTGGTTCTGGGTGGCAATGATGCTTTCCGGGATTGTTCAGCTGGGAGGAATTGTTGGTGGAGTTGGCCAGGCGGCCGCGATCGCGATGCCTCTCACGGGGGATTATCGGAACGCCATCCGCCTCCCCTCTGAGCGTGATATTAAATGGATGCTGACCTGGGAGGAGGCGATTGCCAATAATGATGAAAGCTATGCAAAGCTCTCTCCCCAGGAACAGGTGAGAATTCAGAATGGAACCGGACGGGTCCGCGAACAGCTGGACCGACTTGGCGAGCGGGGAGAGAAAGCCGT
>JAGQQT010000948.1 GCA_020426065.1 Planctomycetaceae bacterium
GACCACCTTGATCCCGGTTTCGAACAGCTCGGTCTTCGAGCTCAGGCTTTCGAGGGGCGGGGAATCGCGGTGAATGGGCCAGCGTTCTTCAGTGTGAACATCGCCCCGGCCATCAATGGCATCACCCAGCAGGTTGAACACGCGGCCCAGAGTTCCTTTGCCGACAGGGACAGAAACCGGAGCACCGGTATCGGTCACGTCCATTCCACGCACCATTCCCTCGGTGGAACCCAGGGCCACGCAGCGGACGCGTCCGCCACCCAGGTGCTGCTGAACTTCTCCGGTCACTTTGACCGGCACGCCCTTCACGGTCTGATCGACGATGAGAGCGTTGTAAATGTCCGGCAGAGACTCAGCGGCAAACTCGGCATCAAAGGTCGAGCCGATGATCTGTGTAACCTTGCCAACTCGGGTGGACGTCGCAGTGGACATGAATGACCTCGATCTGTGCTATCAAAAAACAACTCAAATGGACTTCAGCACGATTCCGTGCCCGGTACAGCCGCGGTGTCTGTTCGAAACGTTCCACTCCCGGGCCTGCTGGCCGGAGGACGCTTCCTGCAGACAATCTGTTATTCCAGAGCGGCTGCTCCCCCAATAATTTCACTCAGTTCCGATGTAATCTGTGACTGGCGAGCCCGATTGTAACGGGTCGACAGCGTGCCGATCATCTCATCGGCGTTCTCCGTGGCGCCTTTCATGGCAACCATGCGGGCAATCTGTTCACTGACAGCTGCATCCAGGAAGCACTTGAAAACTCGTGCCTTGAATGCCGCAGGCACAATCTCCTGCAGAATCGCCTCTGCACTCGGCAGAAATTCGTAGTCGACGGCATGCTGCGCTTCAGATTCCTCAGACTTGGCCAGGTTCTGAATCGGCAGCAGGGTTTCATGAACGGCATTCTGACGGGAAATCGTCTGGAATTCGGTGTAAACCACTTCAATCCGGTCGACTGCGCCACTGATGTAGAGTTCAGCAAACCTGCCGGCCAGTTCATCCACCTCTTCGAAGGTCGGCTTGTCTTCAAACTTGGTGTAGGCCCGATCAACCTGCTCCCCTTCAAACTTGAAGAAGGACAGGCCCCGTTTCCCGGAAACTTCCAGGACACGATTGATCCGCTGCTTGTTCAATTGCCTGATCCGTTGACCGGCCAGTCGCAGTACGGCAGAGTTGTAACCTCCACACAAACCGCGGTTGGATGTCAGCACCAGCAGCAGCACCCGTTCTTCGCTCTCCCGCTTCTGCAGCAGAGGATGCGAGAACGCCAGGTCTGCACTGGCCAGATCGCCGACGATTTCGGCAATCTTTTTCGTG
>JAGQQT010000949.1 GCA_020426065.1 Planctomycetaceae bacterium
GATCAATGACGGCAGTGGGATGAATGCAGGCTTCCGGACACTGCGGCACGTTCCGGAAATGGGGCAGCAGCGAGATGAATTTGGAAAACGGATCCGAGGTCACAATCAGGGCTTCACCAGTGAAGTTGAGTGAACCGGGATCGCATTTCTCAGGAATCAGGATCACGCTGGCATTTGTGCTGGCCAGCTTTGCCGTTTCCTGGGCATTGGACAGAAAGGACAGAGTCCCCGAGCGGGACTGCGCCAGTGAGGAAACATCGCTGACGATTGCATCGGGATTTCCGTGCAGAGTTCCCGAAACTAGTTCTGCAATTCTGGCGGCATGAAGACTCATTGGCCCATCCTTGAGCATCGCTGAAAGCAGCGAAATGATGTTTTTGAGAGTCCTTCCTGGACTCATTCCTCCGCCGTATAGCGGAAAATCCCACTTCAGGACAAGATCAATCGCACGAAAGCTCCTTTCCTGAGGGCAGTTTGTAATTGTTACAAAGTAGAATCAGCGACCAACCGCATCCCGCAAACCTGTTTTCATGCTCGGAAACTGGAGTACGGGGAGCAGCTCGGTTTTGAGCCGTTGGTTCAGGCAGCGTTTGTTCAGACCGCGATCCCCTTTTCGATCCGGGAGATCGGGAGCGAAGAGTGGTTCCGGTGCCTGCAGGACATTTGCCAGTTCCCGATAATAATCTTCCCGGGTTACCGGTTCGTCATCAGAGACCAGATAGAGTGGTGCACAGTCTGAACTCCTCTCGACGGCCCTCACCGCCCGGACCGCATCCGTCACATGGATCAGGTTCAGCCAGGCCAGCGGATTGCCTGCAAGCGGTTCCTGATTCTGTAACTGCTGGGCTCTGGCCAGTAACCGCTGCGGACCATAAATCCCGGCAAGCCTCAGGATCGTTGAACGGCCAGTCCGTCCCATAACAACACGCTCCGCATCGAGGCAGATCTGTCCGTTCTCCCGTTCCGGCTCGCAAACGGAATCCTCATCGACAATCGAACCTTCTGTCTGACCGTAAACACTGGTCGAGGAAATATGGATCAGATGAGTTTCCTGCAACTCGGGCTGGTTGAGTGCCTGTTCCAGACCCCGGACATAAACATCACGTAATGAATGAGATCCGGTCCGATCGAAACCGACCGCCCATAACGTAACCTCCGCCGTCGGCAGCTGGCCCAGCGAAGCGGAATTGGTGACATCACACACGATTGGCGCAAACCCGGCTCGCTCAAACTCGATGGCTCTTTCCGGCGAGCGTGTTGTCACGGCCACACGCAATCCCGCCTCCAGCCATTCGATAGCAACCCGCTT
>JAGQQT010000094.1 GCA_020426065.1 Planctomycetaceae bacterium
GGAAGGTTGACGTTGTGGAAGCTCTGCCGGCACTGTTTGATACCCATGCCCATCTCGATGAACCGGGTCTGCTCTCCGACCTGGATGCTCTGCTGACCGCCGCTCGCGAACATGGTCTGCAGGGCATCCTGACCATTGGCACTACTGTTTCCAGCAGCCTGAAGTCAATAGAACTGGCGAAACAGGATCCGATTCTGCATGCCGCTGTCGGCATTCATCCCAACTATGTCAGCAAAGCTGTTGCGGGGGACTGGGAGCAGATCGTCAAACTGGCTCAATACCCTGAAGTCTGCGCAATCGGTGAGACAGGACTGGACCGCTACTGGGATGATTCTCCGTTTGATCTGCAGGTCGATTACTTTCAGCGTCATCTGGAGTTGAGCCGTGAAACAGGCAAACCGTTTATTGTCCACTGTCGAGATGCGGAACCCGATGTCCTGACTGTTCTGGAGGAAGCTTCCAAACAGGGGCCGCTTAATGGTGTGATGCATTCATTTTGTGGATCTTTGGATGCTGCCCAAAAGTGCGTTGAATGGGGGATGATGATTTCTTTCTCGGGAATGCTGACCTTCAAGCGAAACGAAGAGCTCCGTGAAATTGCTGCTCAGATACCCCGTGACCGACTTCTGGTGGAAACCGATTCCCCATATCTGGCACCTATGCCCTATCGAGGAAAAAGAAATCAGCCAGCCTATGTTAAATATACTGCAGAGGTCCTGGCAGCAAACTGCCATATGCCCCAACATCAGATGGCTGAATTGACATATACAAACGCCCGACGCTTCCTGAGACTGTCGTAATTTCGACACTGTTGCTGAAAAAACACAAGTATGATGCATTGTGTTATCATTCAAACTTCCAGTACTTTTTTTTACATTTTCTACTGACATCAAGCACCTGCTTAATATATGGTTCATTAAGAAAGAAACAACAAGACAAAAGCATCCTTAATCTGGTAGGGTATATACCTCGTTTGGCGGGGAAATCCCTGCAGGAGAGCTGTCAATGGCACATTCCATCCGCCTGTCTGGTCCCTGGGAAGTCAAGCCCCTCGACGGTTTGACTTTTCAGGATGACGGTTCAACTGCCCCCAGAAGAGTCCAGATGCCTGCCAGCTGGCAAAGCCTGTTTGGTTATCAGGGGGGCAATGCCGTGTTCATTCGCTATTTTCATCGCCCCACAGGTTTGAAAGGGCAGCGGATCACGATTTCTCTTCAGGAAGTACGGGGGGACGTCAACATCCGCATGAACGATACCCGGATCAAAGAAGTGCAGGTTGGGGAAGAATATTCACTGGATGTGACCAATATTCTGTCGAACCATAATCACCTGGAACTGCAAATCCACTGTGAAGACATGTCTGCCCCCTGTGGACTGCACCGGCTGGTCTATCTGCATATCCACGAGGATTACGTTCGTTTCGTCTGATTTGAAAAGAAATCCAGAACGGCCTGTCCCCTGCTCTGCATGGTCTGCGTTTCAAGAGTGTCAGTGACTCACAACGAAACTTGAAACTTCTAGTGAATCACCCTTTTTCAACACACTTGAAATATTCAGGACCAATACCATGACCACTCTCAAAACTACTCAAACCCGTCTTGTCAAAGAAGTCAGCAAGTTGATCTCAGGCAAACAGGCTCCACAAGGTCGTTGCTGCAGCCTTTGCAGGGCCTGTCGTTCTTGCCGCAGTTGTCGCTCCTGCCGATCATGCTCCAGCTGCCGTGGATGTGGCTGCCACTGAGTCACAACTTCGCATTCTGACGAGACTCTGATATCGCAAGTGAATCGAATGGAACCACTCATTCACACAACTTGACAACCACTCTGGACTCTCTCGTCACCGTGCCAAACTCCCCGCCTGCCCTGTGCAGTTGCGGGGAGTTTGTGCATTGATCACCCGAACTGATACAATCCAGCTGGATCACCCAGGGAAACTCTCACGTTCGGAATACTGGAATGGCAGAACCACAAATTGTCGATCTCTCACAACTTCCGGGGGTTCCCTGTCCCTGCGGAATTGCAAGGCGTGCTTTTGCGGATAACGCCAGTTTTCCGGGAACCATTCATCTCACGGAAATCTCTGCTGCAGCAGAAACTCACTACCACAAAACGCTGACAGAAACCTATTACGTTCTGGAGTGTTCCGCTGGTGCAGGCATTGAACTGGATGGCACAATTCACCCGGTCAAGCAGGGCACATGCATCCTGATTCCACCGGGAGTCCGTCATCGAGCGGTCGGGAACATGAAGATTCTGAATATTGTCTTTCCGAAATTCGATCCGGCAGATGAGTTTCTGGACTGAGCCGAATGTTCAAGATTCGCGGCGAAGATGCTCCGTGTTTTCCACCGCAGTCCAGATCATCGAATCTGAGGAGCGGTTGATGTGATCTGATTTGTACTTGATCATGATCACTTCATTCCCTGTGCTGTTGAAAATTACTTCATCCATAAATGTCCGCATCAGAAAAATGCCGCGGCCATGGGATAATTCCAGGTTCTGATCCTCGCGGGGATCGGGAATCTGTCCAACATCAAAGCCCGCTCCCTGATCCCGGATGACAAACTTGGCCAGTGAGTTGGTGACCGTAATTGTCAACTCCACTCGCCGGTCAGCATAATGCGGGTCCGTTGTGCGCTGATGGATGAGCTGGAAGTACGCTTCATCATCGACTCCCCGCAAATCCGAGGCGACCCCCAGGTTCCCGTGATACATAGCATTGACCAGTGCCTCTTCCACGGCGAGGACCACCCGCATCTGTTCCCGGGAGGTGCAGATATTAAAAGCGTGAATGAGCTGGGCAATGTAGCGGACGATTTTCCCGACCACTTCCCGATGACTCGGCAAAGACAATTTGGTGGTCTGCTCGCGGAACAGGCTATTCGAAAGAGAACTGTCCGACGAAGCATATGTGAGGGCATTAAGCACAGATTTGAGTGTGGAGGGCAATTCATCATGGAGATGAGCCTTGCTCACATAACCCTCTGCCCCCAGCTCGATTGCTTTTTGAACCTGCTCATCAAACCCATGAATGGAAGACAGGATAATAGGAAGCTGCGGAAACTCCTGGCGGAACTCTTCAAAGTTCTGCCTGAGTTCTGAGTCATCCTCTCCCAGTTCCAGCACGACCGCATCGCATCCATTGGCCTTCACAATTTCGGAAGCCCGTTTCAGAGATGCCGTCGATTCCACCATCGCTCCGGCAAACTCCGCTTCAATAATCGTGCGGATCAACTCCAGAAATGTGGGAGAATCATCAACAGCCAGTATTCTCATCACACCCTTTCTGCTTCACACCATGCAGGCTTCAGCTGCCTGTGTCATAAACGGAAAACTTCACTACATTCTATGCATCAGCATTGCAGAAAATGTGAAGATTTCTGAAAACCCCAAATCTGCTGCAAAGTGCAAAAAATCTCAGTTGCCAGACAATTCCACACTCAACTGAATTCCTCCCGGAAGGATCACCATTTCCATGCGGATTGCCCTTTCAGGTTCTGCAGGCAACCTTCGGGCAACTCGCCCCGGTAAAGTTTCAGAATATTCTCGGCGGCCATCGTGAGAGAATCGGCCTGTGATTCCACATCCAGACCTGCCAGATGCCCGGAGAACAACACCCGATCAAGCTGGAGCAAGGGACTGTCAAGCGGCAACGGTTCGACATCGAACACATCCAGAGCAGCTCCGCCCAGGTGTCCACTTCGCAGGGATTCCGCCAGTGCTTCCTCATCAACCAGCGCTCCGCGAGCGGTATTGACGAGAATGGCCCCCGGCTTCATCCGCGACAAGGTCTCCCGGTTCATCAACTTTCTGGTGTCCGTACCCACTGGCAGATGCAGAGAAACATAGTCGGACTCGGCAAACAGTTGATTGAGTTCCACCAGTCGAATCTGATTACGGGCACACCAGTCTGCATCGGCATAGGGATCATATCCGAGAACCTGCATTCCCAGACCTGTTGCACGCTCCACAACAGCCTTGCCAATTCGGCCCAGCCCCAGAACCCCCAGCGTGCTCCCCCAGATACGAGGAGTGCTGAAGCGTTTCCAGGTTCCCTGACGGACAAACCGGTCACGATCGGGAAAACCTCTCGCCACAGCCAGCAGCATCGCAATGGTATGCTCGGCAACCGCGTGATGATTCACACCGGGTGTCGTTGTCACTGCGATGTTCCGGGCATCACAGGTAGCCAGATCGACGCTGTCAAACCCGACACCTGTTCTGGAAACCACCCGCAGGTTTGGTAACGCCTCCAGAACCTCAGGTGTATAGGGTTCTACTCCGGCGACAATAGCCACGCAGTCCTGCATCTGGGCAATCAATTCCTGTGGATTCCACAGATTTCGGGACCGGTCGACGGCAGAAACCTCGAAACCGGCCTGACCCAGAATTTCAAAATGTGGTCCCTGATCTCCGCTTAGGGTGGTCACTCGTACTTTCATTGATGGTAGACTTTGCTATAACCGGTTGGAATGCAGATCGGAATTCGATCGGCTTTCAGGTGTTATAGAGCATGGCGGAAAGATTTCCCATTTGCAGGCTGTCTTTGCCGGGAATTCCGTCCGCCCGAACAATCCCCATTCCGAATGTGAATGGGGTGAGGCTTGCCAGTTTTTTGGCGGGGACAAGGGTTTTTGCATGAGGCAACTGGGAACGCTGAGAACGGAAGCGGAAGCGTTGCTGTTCCACGATTATCTGCTCGGACGGGAAATCGTCGCGCGGTGTGATCAGGATGAGCAGGGCTGGGAAATCTGGATCATTGAAGAAGATGATCTGGAACCTGCCCGCACTGCGTTTGCGGCATTTCAGGCAAATCCGTCGGATCCGATGTTCCGTGAAGGAGCGGAGGCCTTTCGTCAGCGTCGCGAAATCAGGACCCGTCAGGCGGCCAGGGAAATACGGGAACGGCAGAAGGCCCAGAATCCGGAATTCACGTGGTTTCCCCGACTGGATTGCCCCATCACCGGGTTTCTGATTATTGCCAGTGTGATTGTCACCATTGCCATTCATTTTGATGACAACAACTTCGGGATCATCACCGACTTTACAATCGTTGATTATCGCCCGGCTGGCGGAGATAACATCCGCTTTTATCCTTATCTCAATGAAATTCGTGAGGGGGAAGTCTGGCGGCTGATCACTCCCTGCTTCCTGCATTACGACCAGTTTCACCTGCTGTTCAATATGTACTGGTTGTATATCCTCGGCTCAACCATCGAGACCCGTTTCGGCTACTGGCGTTACGCATTGATGTTCCTGCTGATTGCCATCTTCAGCAACCTGGCTGAATACGCATTCAAAATCCCGGAGATGCTCCTGGAACTCGATCCCACTTTTGGCGGGATGTCGGGAGTCGATTTTGGTTTTTTTGGTTACGTCTGGCTGATGGGAAAATCCGGATTTCATGATGACCTCCGATTACCTGATCTCAGTGTCGGTCTGATGCTGGGGTACCTGGTCCTGTGCATGACCGGGTTGCTGGGTCCGATTGCGAATACGGCTCATCTGGTGGGCCTGCTCTCCGGATGTGGATTTGCCCAGGTCAGTCTGCTCTGGGAACAGTGGCGTAAGAATTCAAAAGAAACGCCTACTCAGTCAAACCTTTGAATCTGCCCGGAACTTTGCAGGCGACTCACTGTCTGGCTCCAGAGTTGATCCTCAAAGTGCTTCCAGATTTGTGGACGGGCATCTTCCAGACTCAGTTGACCGGGAGTTTCTTTAGTTACCTGAACAAGATGCATTCCGTAGGGACTCTGAAATGGCTGTGAGAGTTCCCCTACCGACGTACTGAAGGTCATTCTGGTGATCTCGGCGGGCATCTGTCCGGTAAAGGTAAATTCGCCTAACTCTCCTCCCCTGGCAGCCGTCGGGGATTCCGAATATTTTTTTGCCGCTTCTGCAAAGCTCAGTGTTCCGGAAAGCACTTCCTGGCGAATCTGGCTGAGTTTTTCTTGAACCTGCCTGACCTGTTCATCCGAGCTCCCGGCGGGCAACTTCATAAAAATCTGACTCGCCTCACGCCGGGTTCCATCCAGTTCCTTCTGGTGAGATTCGTAGTATTCCCGCAACTGATCTGCAGTGACCACCTGACGAACGTAACGGCTCCATGCCAGGGGGAGCGAAACCTGGGCCCGCAGATCTTTTCGGGTGACATTCAGGCGATTGAGCGTTGCTTCGGCATCTCCCTCCTGGGCCAGGATTTTCTCCACCAGGCCCATTTGCCGGTCCACCAGTTCCACTGGAGCAGCAACACCCCGACTCTCCAGAAACTGTCGAATCAGGCAGTTCTCAATAGCACGTGTCAGCAGTTGGGATCGGGATTCCGCCTGCAGGTTATCACCTGACAGCAAAACCAACTGTTCCAGGTCCTTTGAGGTAATCAGCTCACTGTTGACTTTGGCCAGCGTCTCAGCCGCCTCAGCACATCCCAGCTGATCACCTCCACAGCTCCAGAGGATTCCACAAACGACAAGTATGGCTTTCAGCGCGTCCATCGCGTTCCTTTTTCTGAATGGAGATTTCCCGGCCGAGTCCTTTCTTCCCATTGTCGCTCAACCCGGACCTGCTTTACAATCGAAACTATAGAATGGATTACTCAACTCTGAGGAGCAGCTATGCGAAGAGACGTGGCACTCATTCTGGCGGGGGGCAAGGGAACGCGACTCGAACCGCTGACGCGGGACCGGGCCAAACCTGCTGTCCCCTTTGGCGGGAACTATCGAATCATCGATTTTGCTCTTTCGAACTGCCTGAACAGCGGCCTGCGAAAAATCCTCGTACTGACTCAATACAAAGCTGCCAGCCTGGATCGGCACATCAATCAGGCCTGGCGTTTTCTGTGCCGGGAGATGGATGAATATGTCGACATCCTCCCGCCTCAGCAGCGTATTGATGAGCAGTGGTACCAGGGAACCGCCGATGCGGTTTATCAGAATATCTACACGATTGAAAAAAGCCGTCCCGATAACATCCTGATTCTCTCGGGAGACCACATCTACAAGATGGATTACTCCGAACTGATCCAGAAGCATGTCGATGCCGATGCGGATATCTCGATCGCCTGTCTGCCAGTGTCTCTGCAGGAGGGGCGGCAGTTTGGAGTGATGTCCGTTAACGAGCAGGGACGGGTCATTGCCTTTCATGAAAAGCCAGCCAATCCCCAAGCTCTGCCCGATCAACCTGATCTCTGCCTGGCCTCGATGGGTGTGTATGTCTTTCGACCGGAGTTTCTGTTTGAGCAACTCTGCCAGGACGCCACGATTCGTGGCAGTTCTCATGATTTTGGCAAGGACCTGATTCCCCGTGTGATTCATGATCAATACGTTCAGGCCTTTCCGTTCACAGACAAAAACACGGGCAAAACCGCTTACTGGCGCGATGTTGGTACTCTCGATTCCTATTACGAAGCGAACATGGATCTGATTTCAGTCGATCCCCAGCTGAATTTGTACGACCAGACCTGGCCCATCCGGAGTTATCAGCCTCTGCTGCCTCCTCCCAAATTCGTGTTCGCCCAGGAAAATATCAAAGAACCACGTGTCGGAACCGCTCTGGACAGTATGGTCAGTGTCGGCTCTATCCTGTCTGGCGGGCGAGTTGAACGTTCGATCATCTCTTCGAATGTGCGAGTGAACAGCTGGGCCACCGTGGAAGATTCGATCCTGTTTGATGACGTGGAAATTGGCCGACACGCCTCCATTCGCCGCTGCATCATCGATAAAGGTGTGATTGTGCCCGAGGGCATGAAAATCGGCTTCGACCCGGAGCTGGATCGGATGCGGGGTTTTACGATTACCGAAAATGGAATCACCGCCATTGGAAAAGTCGGCTCACTTGCTGAGATCGCCTGAACAGTGACTTGCATCTCCGGGCAATTTCGGGTTTCCTGTCTGGCTCTGACAATTTCATATTCAAAGAGATCAGACTGATGACCACCGAAGACAATCTTGCCACCGGAGCTGCGCTGGCATTTGATGAATTCATTCTGCGGGAGATCGAAAAGATCCTCCGCTCCTCCAGCGAATCCAGCCAGCCACTGGAACTTGAACCGGCACGGGGCCAGCTGTTCGAGATGTTTGTCGCCGCTCATGGAGCCGGATATCTGGAAGAAGACGCTAAAACCGATATGACGGCCGACGAGTTATGCAAAACACTCGCCCGCCGCTGGGGACTGGATGAGGCAGCCCAGCAATCGGTCGCCCGGCAACAGAAACTGGATGCTCAGAGTCTCGATAAGATGAGACTGCTGTGGGCTTTACTGCGAATGTGGATGGAATGGACCTACGCCTGGAGTCGCTGGGATGAGTTTCACCAGCCGGGGTGAATCAAACGGGACTTCAAGAGGCCACTGACCGCCAGAATGCGAACAGATCAGCTGCGCGATCTCGGATGTCGAATCTTTCGCACGCGAGTTTTCTTGCTTCTTGTTCGAAGGTGCTTCGAGACCCGGATCGATCGGGCAAGTATTTGAGAGCACTTGTTAAATGTTCCACACTCCCCGGTGTAACCAAGATTCCCGCAAGCGTGTGATCGAGGATCTCTTTGGTTCCTCCCGCTGTCGTCGCAATCAGTGAAACGCCACTGGCAGCAGCCTCCAGGATGACACGACCGAGTGGTTCTTGTCGGGCCGGATGAATCAACAGGTCACATTCGTTGAGAAGTTCCGGGATATCATCGCGATATCCGAGCCAGTGGAAGTGACGAGTGAGGCCATGCTCCTCGATCTGGCGATGAAGTCGCTGTTCATACTCAATGCTCTCCAGCTTTGAGGAGTAGCGCTCCCCAACGATCACGTAATGAATCTCGGGCAGTTGGTCCTTGTTGATTGTGACTGCATCGACGAGGACATCGAGTCCCTTGCGCATGCCGATCTGACCGATTGTCAGTGCAATCAGCGAATCCTCAGGAAGTGAGCGTTCACGTCGCAGTCGGCCATCTCTGGGTCGTGGCTGGAAGCGTTCGCAGTCGACGCCGTTGTACAAGACCTCGACTCGGTCCGGGTCGAGTCCCTGTTGGAGGTGGAAATCCCGCGTTGCGCGCGAGACGGCGACGAGTTTGCGGTTGCTATTGAGGTGATGGATGGCTGTCTTGCTGAGGCCGATGATGTCTCGCAGGTGGGCCGTGCAGAGTTGGCCCATCTGTTGGCTGAGCAGCCCGGTGATGCGACCGGTGGAGAGACTGTTGCCGTGAAGCAGGTCGGGCTTGAGCCACTCGATCACCGGCATCAGACGATTCGCCGCTTCAAACGGAGGCAAGCGGTGACTGTTCTCATCGAGCAGCGAGAACGGCACGTGGGTCAGCTGGCGGGTCGCCAGCGCTTCAGCGAACCGGCCCTCTGCGGGAGCGAGCACCGTAATCCGGACGTCGTCGGGGCAGTGGTCGAGCACGGCGAGCAACGAGTTCTCACCCCCATTGATACTGCCATACTCGCAGAGGATGGCGACATGCATCAGCCTGTCGCCTCTTGCGGGTTATTGAAGATCAGGCCGTCGCGGATCTCCAGGATGCGGTCCTCCGGTTGGATGTACCGTTGATCGTGTGTGACGACGACGATTGTCGTGCCGAGTTCCTGATGCAAAGATCGCAGGTGCCGAAAGACTTCAGCTCCATTTTGAGTGTCGAGTTCTCCGGTCGGTTCATCTGCGAGGATGAGTGACGGTCGTTTAAGCAGAGCACGGGCAATCGCGACACGTTGCTGTTCTCCCCCGGACATCTCTGCGGGGCGATGATCGAGGCGATCACCGAGGCCCACCTGCCGGAGAAGCTTGACCGCCTCCGAACGTTTGGCGACTGCGTCCTTCGGCAGAGCGAGGTAGGGAGCCAAAACGTTGTCGACTGCGTTCAAGTTGCTGAGCAGGTTGAAACTCTGAAAGATGAATCCGATCTCGTTCCGCCGGAGTTGGTCCCGCTCCTGAGTCCTCATGGAAGAGAGTCGTCGGTCACCCAGCAGGATCTCGCCGCTGGTGGGTTCATCCAGTGTACCGATGAGATAGAGCAGGGTACTCTTGCCGCTTCCAGAGGGGCCGACAATGAACGTGAAGGCTCCCTGTTCAATCTCACAAGACAGTCCCCGCAGCACGGGAACCTCGACAGTGCCACGCTGATACGTCTTGGTGAGGTTCTCGACACGAATCATCTGACAGCCGATGCGGAGTTGATGACTTCGGACGGGGGCCGGTCGGTCACGGCTTGTGAATAAACGATTTTTCCAGCGTTCCAAGGATGGCCGTCTTTTCGTCGCTGGGCTGGCCGTCGTCCTTTGGGAGATCCTGGACGATGAACAGACGACTCTTTCCTTCGTTGCTGGGCAACGCGACAACCGTGTAAGTAAGAGCAACCTCTCCGACCTTCAACTGAGCCGTATGCCCTTCCGAATTGAGCGAGCCGAGTTTGAGTGTCACCGGATCCATACGGTCGACATCCGTGTTGAGCGTCTCCGCGGTCGAGGCAATTAGCTCCGCCGGCTTCACTGCTTCCTCGAAGTCGAACAGCATCAGTGTCACGTTGTTCCCCGACATCGTCCAAGTGCGGATGCCGGGTTCATCAAGGTCTGCCTCAAATGTGAAGTTGGCGGGATAGTCGAACGCAATCCCCTCGTGCTCAAACCGACGTGTCTCAGAGGGACGCAACGTGACCTTCGGGTTATCAAACTTGCCCTTCAGAATGACGGTCTTGTCGGCGTTGAGCAGGAACTTCTGGCCATCCACCTCCAGGATGTACGACAACGGTGGTTCGGTCGTGTCGTCAGCACGGAGGACGGAGCAGACTGTCGCACAGGCGACGGCCATCACCAGCAGACGTTGAATCTTGAACATACAAAGAATCCTTTACGGAACGACATCGCGAGTGCGTTTGTTCGCCGAAGTTTACGCAGTTGCGAGTGCATCCTTGCCCTGTCGATGACAGAAGTCGCCGAATGATTCCCCCTCATGCCTGT
>JAGQQT010000950.1 GCA_020426065.1 Planctomycetaceae bacterium
TTACTCAACACGGCCGTTGGTGGCCCGCCTGCCAAACCGTATCAACCGGAAGGTGTCTGGGCCGAAATCACGATGGGGCGTTTCAGCTACCAGCCCAGCGTTGGCCCGGAACAGTATCGGCGAACGGTTTATGCCTTCTGGCGGAGGTCTCTGGCGCCAACTTTCCTGTTTGACAGCGCTCAGCGTCGAGTTTGTGAAGTCGGCATTCGCCGGACCAACACACCCATGCACGCCCTCACGCTGATGAATGACGTAACGATGCTCGAAGCGTCGCGAGCACTGGCTGATCACGCGCTCGAGCAGCAGTCAAAACAGGCAACGATCGATCAAACGCTGGACGATTTGTCAACACGAGTGCTCTCACGCCCATTGAGTCAGTCCGAGCATGATGTGTTTAAGTTGACGCTGGAAAAAGTGATGCGGCATTACGAAGCCCATGTCGATGACGCGATCCTGTTTACCACTGTTGGCCAGCAACCTGCACCTGGGCGAGAGGAGGCCGCCTCAACGGCCGCGTGGATGACGGTTTCCAGCATGTTTCTGAATCTTGACGAGGCAATCACACGTGAATGACTCTCTTTTCCAACCTGGCCGTCGAGATTTTCTGCAGCAGATCGGGCTCAATCTCGGCTCGATTTGTCTCGGCTCGCTGCTGGGCAATGAGGCCTCCGCTGTCGAGTTGCAGAACAGACTTCCGCACTTCGCTCCGAAAGCCAGACGGGTGATCTTCCTGACGCAGTCGGGCGGTCCGTCTCAGATTGAACTGTATGATTACAAACCGGATCTGCACAAACTGGCGGGAACGGAACTCCCCGACAGTGTCAGACAGGGGCAACGGCTCACCGGCATGACCAAGAACCAGAAGCAACTGGTCCTGCCCCCCATCACCCGGTTTGAGCGTCACGGGAAATGCGGAGCCATGCTGGGTGAGTGGCTCCCGCACATTGGTTCGATCGCCGATGAGATCTGCATCGTCCGCTCGATGGTGACCGACCAGATCAACCATGCTCCCGCGATGACGAAATTCCTGACGGGCCACCAGTTGCCGGGCCGGCCAAGCTTTGGTTGCTGGGCCAGCTATGGATTGGGGACCATGAATCGAAACCTTCCCGATTACGTGGTCATGCTCTCCAAAATGAAACGTGGCAGCGACCAGCCTCTCTACGACCATTACTGGGGCAGCGGTTTTCTCCCCTCCACGCATCAGGGAGTCAAGCTGCGCAGCTCGAAAGATCCCGTGCTCTACCTCAACGACCCCGCAGGGTTCCCGCGCGAGCTGCGCCGTGAAATGCTCAATGGACTGTC
>JAGQQT010000951.1 GCA_020426065.1 Planctomycetaceae bacterium
GAGAGGGTTAGCAATAAAAACCTTTCCCCGGTGATCACCCTCCCCGAAGCCGAGTTCCTCGTCTTCGACCCTCCCTCCGGGAGGGTGAATCAACTATGTAATCAGCCGTAGGTCTGGCTGTGACTGAAAACGAAAAACACATGATGAACGGATCAATCCATTCGTGCATTTCATGTGAAATAAATTTCGAGTCCTGGCTGGAAATTAAACTTCAGCGACAAATAGGGTCAGGCATAACCTGACCTCATGCCAATCCGATTCTCTTGCGGATAATAACCAAGCAACCGAATAAAAAAACCCTCCCGAATTCAGGAGGGTAATTTGAAACCTTTTTCAGCTGAGTCAGGTTCAGGCCATCGTTTCGGCTTCAGGGTGCAGGACGAAGGGAAAAACACGAACCGGCTTGCCATTCTCAAACTTCTGTTTGTAGTTCAGCTGGGCGGCCCGATCGGCGGCGAACTGCAGAATAGTGAAATCGAGCCCGCAATAGCTGTCCAGGTCTGCTTCAGCGGCCACGTCGGCAAAGACTTCTCCAGCAGAAGCAGCATGACGTCGGACTCCGTGAATACTGCCTTCACGCACCTTCACGCCAGCAGCGGCCAGCTTGACCAGGCCTTTGAGGAATTTTCCGGTCAGACTTTCCGGCCCGCTGGATTTGAGCAGGCGATCCCACTCTTCGTGAGATTCCCAGTAGTAACCGTAATTGAACAGATCCAGACCCAGCACGTAATTCCGGTGAGTCGGCCAGTTTTCGGTTGTCAGCGAAGGAGGTGAAACCCGTTTGCGTCCATAACTGTGACCTCGGGGGTCTCTCAACGGATGAGGTAAACCGGCCCCAGGTATGTACGCATAGGCAGGCAGTTCAATGGACGGGATCAGCCGCTTTGCACTCACGGCAGATTGCAGCATCATGAAATCTCCTTCGCAGGGATGATGAATTGTATCAGGAATGATCTTGGTGACAGGCCATCCTGGAATGCAGGCCTGTCGGAGGGAAAACTGACTGAATCAGGTTCGTTGTGCTATTCCAGTCAACGGCTTTCCGCCAGACATGGCTGCCATCATGGTAACTTGCGCCTCAATGCCTCCAGCGGAAACATGGTGCAAACCGTTTATTCCACCAAATAACGGAGGATCGATTCGCATCAGTCAAGCCTGAGAAATTATTCCGGCCCATCATCTGGGAGCAGGTCAGCCCCCCGCCTGAACAGCAGAGAGGAACATAGTCAGCGGTGGACCAGAACCTGACCAGAATCATTTCACGCTGCCATTCTTACCGAATCCCGTGACGAAGCGTGAGAC
>JAGQQT010000952.1 GCA_020426065.1 Planctomycetaceae bacterium
TTTTTCTAACGGTCCGAAAAAGAAGAATGGATATCCTGCAACTTGCCTTTGGTAATTTCGATAGGGGGCACCGATGTAGAATGCTAACCGTTCATCCTTCAGGTAACTACCGATGAAAATATAAATGGACCATAGTACGGCCAGCAACAGACGATCGAGTGTCATGAATGGGGTAAACCACAATAGTCCCATAAAACTGAGGTAAACAGGGTGGCGGAGAAAGCGATAAAGTGAATGAGGTGCAAATTCCCGATGTGGTTGTTTCGTCTTCGTCAACCAATACCACCATTGCGTCAACCCAGTCTGATATCCGAGCCCAGTCAGGCTGAGGCTGTATAACAGACTGCCCCAGGCACCATAGAACAGCAGTGTCGCTCCGATCGCAGCATTTCCATTCAATTGCCAGATGACCGTTGTACTACTTCGCCAGAAATTGAACGTGATCAGTAACCCCGCACAGGTAGCGACACAGTAGAAGCAACCATAAAAGGAAGAGGGTATCCAGCGGGTTAACCGCTTTTTAACAGCGGGCATTAACAGCAAACTATGCGGAATGGCATATTGCAGTGCGAGTAGAGCGTCTCTCCACAGGCTGCCAGTTTCCTTGGTGGCATGGGCACCATTCAGAAAGCCAAAGAGATACCAAACCGTGTAGAGGAAGAATAGTTGTGTTCCCAGACCGGCGAATATTCCAAAA
Organism: Planctomycetaceae bacterium; assembly: GCA_020426065.1. Lineage (GTDB taxonomy): Bacteria > Planctomycetota > Planctomycetia > Planctomycetales > Planctomycetaceae > Rubinisphaera. The sequence continues at coordinate 698 of JAGQQT010000952.1, forward strand.
GTACGTTGCATCCGTGCAATCTCAGCGAAATTGGAATGGACTCTGCTGACTGTGATCAGAGAATATCCATCGTGACTATTCAGGTTTATGAGCGATAAAACATCCATATTTCATCGCTCCGGTTCGATACGCTTTCAAAATGGTTTCAAATCGATCGAGAAACATCGCCGTATCTTGATCAATCATGCGGGCCAGCCAGGGCATCCCGGTTTTCTGGATTCGTGACTTGCAGATTTCCCAGGTTCGATCAACTCGATCGGTCCAATCCAGAGTCTGTTCCATTTCAAGACCAGCATCTGTCAACCAGGATTGGTAATCGGCGCTACTGCCGAGTGAAGGGCAGAAGAATCCTTCACAGACATCGTACACCTGTTGAATGTCTTCCTCTGACTCCACTTGATCTCCCGCCAGCCAGGCACAAATTGAAACCCGACCGCCTGGTTTCAGCCAGGAAGCTGCTTTCTTAAAGAACGCAGCCTTGTCAAACAGATGCTCGGTGCACTCAATGCTCCAGACGTAGTCAAAAGATGCTGCTGGAAATTCAGCTGTTTCCGCATCCTGAGCAAGGAACTGAGTCCGTTGCTGCTGACCCCGCCAGCGTGCT
>JAGQQT010000953.1 GCA_020426065.1 Planctomycetaceae bacterium
GCGATCTGCTGATGTTGCTGTTGCAGGAGCAGCAGGAGTTGACCGCGGTCGATCGGTTTTCACAGTACCATGAGACGGTTTCCTGTCCGGAAAGCCGTCCCACCTACGAAACTCTGCTTCCGGTTACACCCCTGGAACCAGGTGAACAATACGCCTTTTCAGTGGATCTGGATCGATGCTCCGGGTGCAAAGCCTGCGTGGTCGCCTGTCATAACCAGAACGGACTGGATGAAAAAGAAGCCTGGCGGGATGTTGGCTTGCTCTACAGCACATCCCAGGCACTGCCTGTCATGCAACACATCACCGCCGCGTGCCATCATTGTGTGAACCCTGCCTGCATGAATGCCTGTCCCACCAATTCTTATGAGAAGGATCCCGTGACCGGGATTGTTCGCCATCTGGATGATCAGTGTTTTGGCTGTCAGTACTGCACACTGGCCTGTCCATACGGCGTCCCCAAGTATCACGCAGAAAAAGGGATCGTGCGGAAATGCGATATGTGCTCTCAACGGCTGGCCAAAAATGAAGCACCCGCGTGCGTGCAGTCCTGCCCTCATGAAGCGATTTCAATCACGAAGATCAAGCAGTCTGAAGCCAGGGAGAAGGGGATTGCAGGGACATTTCTGGCGGGGACTCACAACCCGTCCTATACCGTTCCCACCACAATTTACCACTCGAATCGCCTTGAAAACATCAACTCCAGTGAACCAGATCCAGGGTTTCTCGTCCGCGGAGATGAGCACGCTCTGCATCCCGAGCATGCTCATTGGCCTCTCATTCTCATGTTGACGCTCATTCAGTTGTCTGTCGGAATTTTTCTGGGGCTATCTCTGCTGCAGGCACTCGGCCAGATTCCACTGAACGGAGCCAGATGGCTGGCGTTAACTGGTTTTGGAATCAGCCAGCTGGCACTGGCATTCGCCACTCTGCACCTGGGACGCCCGCATTATATGTTTCGAGGAATTCTTGGATTCAGACATTCCTGGATGAGCCGGGAAATCGTGGCTTTGGGAATCTACTCTGCCGCGGCTGGCACCTGTCTGGCCAGTTTCTGGTTACCAGAGGCATTAGTTCCATTTCAGGGGCTTCTGCAAACCATCAGTCCCTGGTTAACGGTTGCGTCCGGCTACCTGGGGCTTTTCTGTTCCATGATGATTTATCAGTGCACACAACGGGTTTACTGGAATGGTGTCGATACCAGTCTGAAGTTTTTCGGAACAACGGTGGTAACCGGATTTGCTTTCCTCACTGTGGTCCTGCCACTACTTGAGACTTTTATGGGAATCAGCATTCCT
>JAGQQT010000954.1 GCA_020426065.1 Planctomycetaceae bacterium
CTGGCCGCAGAAATGGCAGCCGCAATTCCCGCCGGTCCCCCACCGCACACAATGACATCACAATCCTGAGCGTAGGGAACGGTTCGTTGTGGTTCGGTCAACTGCTGCGCATTCCCGCCCGTGGCATCCTTGCCATACAGAAATGAATCGGCTGCCAGAAAGGAACCTGCCGCAGCACCTAGCAGTGCTCGTCGAGAGAGGGGAGGTTGCATAACAAAATCCTTTCGGCAGGCTGACAGGTTTCAATTGGACATTTCGATGAAGATCAATATATGCTGAACCAGCACCAGTCTCAATTCTGAGTCTGCTAACCTTTAAAATCAATAACCACTTGAATCTCTCACTCTCTTGCCGGAAGTCCGCATGCGACATTTTCTGTTTATCTGTGTTCTGATCACTCCCTTCTTCAATCTGCCTCTGGTAGAGGGAGCAGATCTGGCTGGATCCCGTCCGAACATTGTCTTCATGTTGTCCGATGACATGGGCTGGGCCGAACCGGGTTTCAACGGGGGAAACTCCCTGCTCACTCCCCATCTGGATCGCCTGGCAACCGAAAGCCTTTCGCTCACGCAGTTCTATGTGCACTCGGTTTGTGCTCCCACGCGAGCGGCGTTTTTGACTGGACGGTATGCGTTTCGCACCTGGTCCGACTGGCGCTCGGAAGATTTCGGGAAACCAAGTTACCTGGCCAAGCTGGGACTCACCCTGGCCATAAACGAACGGGGTGAAGAAACGCGTCGCATTCATGCACTCGATACCAACGAACGAACCGTTGCCGAAGCCTTGCGGGATGCGGGTTATTTCACGGCGATCACCGGGAAATGGCATTGTGGAGAATGGTTGCCCGAACATTTGCCGATGGGTCAGGGTTTTCTGCATCAGTACGGGCATTATGCCTGGGGGATTGATTACAACAATTACAGCATCCCTCACAATGCCCCGGCCCGCTTTGCGGTCTATGACTGGCACCGGAATCAGCAACCCATTCAGGAGCAGGGATACACGACCGACCTGATTGCCAATGAAGCGATTCGCCTGATCTCGGAGCAGTCTGCCGATAAGCCGTTCTTCATTTATGTCCCCTTCAATGCCGTGCACGGACCAATTGAAGAAGTTCCCCGCTATACTGACAAATTCATTCCGCGGGAAGTGGCTCTGAAAATTCTGGACGATGCCATTGGCCGGATTGTCGCGACAGTGGACCAGCATGGGTTTGGTGAAAACACGCTGGTGATTTTTGCCAACGACAATGGCGGACTGACCGAAGACCTGAATCGTCCCTGGAAAGGAACCA
>JAGQQT010000955.1 GCA_020426065.1 Planctomycetaceae bacterium
GTTTCTTCCCAGCGGTTGGGGACCACCGGCAGACACCACACAAACTGCCGCATCTCCCGCTCGGCATTCTCTTCATTGGGATTTCGCGAGGCCTTCCATTCATCGGCAGCGATGTCTCCCGCGGTTAAAAACAGGTTGTGGACTGCCGACCAGCGGAAGCCGAGTGTTTCCGTTTCACAGGGAGAACCACTGATCGTGCCGTCCGTTGTGATCTCCTGACCCTGATGCAGCAACAGACCAGCGTTGTTGGCCTGTCGGCGATCCTGCTCATTCCAGAAGGTTCCACACTCCGGACACGCAAACGCTCCCTGACGTCGGGCGTCTGCCTGGGACGTTGCCTCCTGCCAGCCCCGCAGGTGTTGGCGTTCCGGACCAACCCAGTTCTGGCACAGGGGACACTGCAGCACAATCCGGCTGGCGGTGCCTTCCTGGTATTCCTGCCAGGTGCGGCCCTGCTGGGTACTGACGGTGCACTCCATGTAGATCCGTTTGCGGGAGCCATAAGCGCGGGTGCGGGCTTCGAGCTGAGTGACCTTGTCCGCCTCGCGGCTGGCAGTCCCCGACTGGTCCATCCCATCGGTCTCTGTGATCACAATCACCCGTGAGGTAAACCCGGCGCGGGATTTGTCCCCGCCGCCACCCGACATAAACTTGAGTGTCGCACCATTACGGAACTGGATCGCCTCGATTCGTCCACCACGCGAGCCGCTTCCTTTGAGGGGCATCAGATCCTTGTACCGCGAACGTTCAATGACCGGCAGTAAATCGACCCGCCACTTGTCGGCGGCCATGTCCATGTCGGGTAATCCGCAGATAACCGTTTCGCCAACCTCAAACAGGTGATAGAGCAGGGGGATCAGGAAGCAGCACAGTGTCTTACCCGACTGTGTGGGGCCTGTGGCGACGAAGCGGTTCCACTGCCCGGAATCAATCGCATCCAGCCAGAGTCCGGAGAACGGCTGACGGTCACACCGAAACCGGCGTCCCTGCCACGGGCCATCCGGGATGATAATCTCCTGCTCGGCAAACTCCCGGATTGATCGCAATCGGACCGATCGGCTGCGGGCAATCATGTGGCTCAGGTCGGAGGAGAGATAACGGTTCATTCTGAAGACTCCGATTGCCCCATACTCTCCAGCAGTTGCTGCAGCAGACCATCGGCTTCATCGAGAGCCTCGTTCAGGATCTGCTGGGCTTCTGCACCACACTGGCTGCGGAGCGTTTCTCCCGCGCCACGCAGGATGGCCGCGAACTCTTCCATTAGTTGCTTGACCGCAGATCGGCCAACCA
>JAGQQT010000956.1 GCA_020426065.1 Planctomycetaceae bacterium
TTTTCAGGAGCTGCCAGATCTAATCAGATACCAGGAGGGGAGGAACAGTCTGCTCTGCTTGAAGCATTCCGGCAGGAATGATAGTGTTTTCGCCTGAGCTTCGCGATTCGAGCCATTATTCTCACAGAATAACTTGAACCTTCCTCACCGTTTTCTCACTGACTGCCCGTTCTGTTCACGAGCCCTGTTGAAACATGCACTGGATTTTAAGCTGGTTTGATCGACTGCTGCATGAACGGGAAGGACGGGATTTCCAGCTTTCCGGCAAGTGGTTTCTGCTTTCGATTCTGCTCGGGATGCTGGTCGGAATATCAACGGTCGTGTTTGATCTGACGATTTCGTTTATCAGTGCCGTGGTTCTGGACGGAGTTGTGGGGGCTCATCTGGGGGAAACTGCTGGGGATTACAACCGGTTTCGCGGCTGGATTGATCTGGGGATCCCCTTTCATCCGGTCATGTTTCTCCTGGTCATCACGGCTGGGGGGTTGATCTCCGGATTTCTGATGGAGAGATATGCACCCGAAGCGATTGGCTCGGGGATGGGGTTGGCCATTCAGGCTTTTCACGAAAAACGGGGGCACCTGCGCTGGCAGACCATCTGGGTCAAACAGATCACCACTGCAGTCACACTGGGCACCGGGGGATCCGGCGGACGTGAAGGTCCCATTGCCCAGATCGGAGCGGCCCTGGGCGCGTGGCTCAGCCAGAAACTGCATCTCACCACTCGCGATCGCCGCATCCTGCTGGCTGCCGGCATTGGGGCGGGTGTGGGGGCGATGTTTCGGGCACCTTTGGCGGGAGCTTTGTTTGCCGCAGAAATTCTCTATCGCGAAGCAGACTTCGAAGCGGAAGTGGTTGTTCCGGCAGCAATGGCTTCGATCATCAGTTACGGCGTGCACAGCCTGTTTCTGCCGGAGGCCATCCGCTATACCCCTCTGTTCGGAAAAGAGCTGCAGTTCAATTTTCTTACTCCGTTCGAACTGATTCCCTATACGTTGCTGGCTATCGCCCTGATTGTGGTCGGCATGCTTTACACCACACTGTTTGCCCGCATCTCGAAACTGTTCAACCAGATGCGGATCCCCGTCACCTGGCGGGTGGGACTGGGAGCGTTTCTGTCAGGTTTATGTGCGATCGGATTGCTCAATTCATTTCAATCGTGGCAACAGGATCTGGGATCGATTGGAACTGGATATGGAGCATTACAAAGCGTATTGACTGGTAAGGAACAAAAAACGATTGGCCTGCTGCTTGCCATCGTGTTGGGAAAAATCCTCTCCTCATCT
>JAGQQT010000957.1 GCA_020426065.1 Planctomycetaceae bacterium
GCACGATAGTGCGCTTTACAATGTCGGGCTATTTCCACGATGGCTGTCGATCGCCCGAACGTGGAACGCACACCCTCCGAGCGAGCCGGCTCACTCCCACTTCCGTCAACAGCATCCAGTACTCCGAAAGGCAGCAGATGAATATTTCGGTCTTTATCCGACTCTGTGTGATGATGTTTCTTCAGTTCTTTATCTGGGGGGCATGGTACGTCACGGCCCCAAAATTCCTTGGGCAAATTGGATTCGACGGTGAGGATTTTGGTTGGACGTATTCCGTGGGACCGATCGCGGGGATGATCTCACCGTTTATTGTTGGCATGATCGCGGACCGGTTCTTCTCGACGGAGAGGATGTTGGCATTCATGCACTTGCTGGGGGGTGGCATCATGTTGGCGGCCACGACCATGATGCGAGGGGAATCGCCCAACCCAGGCACAATCAACTTGATGTTCTTCGGCCATATGCTCTGCTACTACCCGACGCTCGCCCTGACCAACTCCTTGGCAATGCACAACATGTCCAATGCCGAGAAAGAATTCCCCTTCATTCGCGTGTTCGGCACGATTGGCTGGATCGTGGCTGGGATGGTCATCGGCTTTTCTAAGTGGGATACCTCCGTCAACATGTTCTACGCAGCGGGTGGAGCGGCAGTCCTCTTGGGCATTTTCAGCATTTTCCTTCCCCACACACCGCCACCGGCCGCCGGAAAGCAGGTCTCCGCGCGCGAGGTCATGGGACTCGACGCATTCTCGTTACTCGCTAAGCCATCGTTTTTCGTCTTCATCATTAGCTCGACGCTGATCTGCATTCCCTTGGCCTTCTATTACCAGCTTGCCGAACGCACAATCACTCAGGGCGGTGTTTTCAATCCCCCATTTGTCATGACGTGGGGTCAGATCTCCGAAATCGTGTTTATGCTACTGATCCCAGTTTTCTTTGTTCGCCTCGGCGTGAAATGGATGTTATTCGTTGGCATGCTGGCATGGGTCGCGCGCTACGCACTCTTTGCCATCGGAGCTCCCGACCAAATTATCTGGATGCTCATAGGTGGTGTTGTGCTGCACGGCATCTGTTACGACTTCTTCTTCGTCACGGGGCAAATCTATACCGACAAAGCAGCTCCACCAGCCATCCGGTCGCAGGCCCAAGGCATGCTAGTGTTCTTTACGCTCGGTCTCGGCATGTTTATCGGTGCCCAGGTCGCCGGCCGAGTGGAAAAAACCTATACGCCGGCCGAGTCGACCGCTTTGTCGAATGAAGTGCAGGAGCTGAACGCTCAAATTGC
>JAGQQT010000958.1 GCA_020426065.1 Planctomycetaceae bacterium
CGAAAAAGACGAACTCGTCGCTGCGCTAACCGCACGGTTAGAGCAAGCGGCCGAGCAGTTGGACCGTCTGCATCGTCTCGGAGTGGACCGGGCTCTCATCAACTGTGCGACCACGCCGCTGCCTCCCCCTCCTCCACGCAAACCGAAACCGTCCAAGACGGAACCGCTTCACGAAGACCTCCAGAAGCTTATCGAGCAATGGGACGCACTCCAGGCGAATAATTCTTTCGGTCGTATCGAAATCCAAATCGGTGAAGTTCGTGATCTCATCGTGCAGCTTTCACAGTCGGTACGCGAACAGCAGGCAATGGTGCCTCAGATGCCGATATCGGCATCCCCCCCCATTCAACCCGCGCCGCAGGCACCCGCCGCGCATCCGGACTTCGAAGATGGCCATGTCGAACTGCCGGATAACCTGTTTGGTGAACAGAAGCCCCAGACTACACCAGCAAGTCCTGCCTATGAAGGGGACTTATCTGACTGGGATTCCATCAAACAAAACCTGTTGTCCACTGGAGGAGAAGGGGCTGCCCACGCGATGCCTCACCCGGTGGATGGAGAAGGAGCATATTCTTCAGCCGAAGAGCAGTCGTCGCAAACCGACGTTGCAAGAAAGGAAGCTGAGGAAGCTGCCTTCCTGGCGGAACTGGCGGAGCTGATTCCCGAAGGCTTGCGAGACATTGATCTCGACAATGCGTCGCACAATGAAATCTCACGGGCACTCGAAGAGCGGGATGAATATATTTCTCGCTTGCTGAACTACATTACTGCGGTTCACAAAATTGACATGAACTGGGATATCATCTCTCAAGGTCCAGAAGCACTTCACCAACGTTTACTCAACTTGCAATCACAACTGGAAACGAAACTACGCTTGGCCGAAGTTTCGATCGCGGTCGAACGGGCCAAACTGGGCCGCGACGAAATGCGCATTCGCCAACTCGAATCGAATGCTCAACGCGTATTGAAGCGGCTTGGGCTTGATCCGACCGATCCGCAATCGATGGCTAAAATTGAAAAACTCGAATTCTCTCAAGCTGCTGGAAGTGACCAGGTCTCCGGTGGAAACTGGCGACGTCTGCTGGGACTGGGTAAAGAAGAAACGCCAGAGTGATTTTCCCTTAAATAGGCTTCTTTTGTGGGAAAACATAAATTCCAAGTCACTCCCTCATCTGTTTGCTAGTCGGCTCAAGAGAGGTGTTCCGCGTTCCCCGGTTACTGCCTACAATAGGTAAACGATCTGAACATTGCAGATTTTCCTATTTCTGTCCTGTCGAGTAGCTT
>JAGQQT010000959.1 GCA_020426065.1 Planctomycetaceae bacterium
GAGCGGCTTCCGCTTCGCGTCCTGAAACGCGAGCACCATCAGTTCCGGATCAATCGGCCCGGCGGGACGCTCCAAAACGGCCGCACTGGTTCCGGGGTTCATCTTGACCAGGTCCATTTTCCCGAACGGATTCGGCTCCATTTTGCCGGGCTTCAGAAACCACCGACGATTGAACACTTCCTCGGGAAGATCGTGCGAAGCCATCCCCACCGCTGCGGGCTGCAGTTTCTGATGAGCCTGCTCAATCGCCTGAGCGAGCCCTTCCACCAGCACCGCTCGATAAGCCACATCTCCCGCCGAACCTTCCTGCCGATTGGAAGGAGGCGTGGTGTGAGCGTGCGTGGAACAGATCAACATCCGGTCAACGGGAATGCCTGTTTTCTCAGCGGCCAGCTGCTTGGCTTCATCCAGCATTTCCGGCGGTGCTCCCAGCGTATCGAGCACCACCAGGGCGAGCATGGTTTCACCATCATCCAGCACAATCGCCCGGGCAAACATCGGATCATGAACCGCCTGGGCATCCATCGCCTTCCCGCTCCGCAAACTGACCGGAAACAGCCGAGGCGAAACATCCACCGCCGCCGCCCCCGCCCGAAACGCAGGCCCTGCAGCAAAAGAAGAAAGGAGCGGAATGAATACCAGCAGATTCGTCAGCACAAAACAGAGCACCCGACGCATCATGTTCTCCCTCTTTCGGAGTGATAAAAACCGAACCTCTCACCTGACAAATGCAGAGCAGCCAGCAACACATTCCACTGGAGTGCACCTGGCATGCTGCTCATGTCCCCTGACAATACCTGTAGGCAAGGACATCCGGCATTGTGCACCAGAAGACAGGAGATTTCGAGTCAGCAAGCGAAAAACATCAGAAGAAGAACCCGATAATATCGTGGATGTTTTACACGCAGACAGTAGCACCGATAGCGCCTTCGAATCGCACTGACAAAGCCAGCGCCACCCCCGAAACCTCTCCCAACGCCCCCCTCGTGTGCCACTGGCTAGGCCAGTGGACGGCGGATAATCAGCGGCACACATTCATTGAAGAAACACACTGGCAGAGCCAGTGGCACCCAGCGAAATCCCAACGGCACAGTCCAGAACTCAGAGAGTTCTTGGCGTCTGACAGAAGAGTCCCCACAAGAGAAGGACTAAAACGATCCTTCAATCTTGAACGAAAAAGGAACGTACCGACAACACCCTCTTGACAAAAAAGGCCATAGAGATGTTAGGCAGCAGTTGTGGTAGACGCGTTCAATGAAGTTCCAGCTCGACGACCAAGTAA
>JAGQQT010000095.1 GCA_020426065.1 Planctomycetaceae bacterium
CAATCCGATACGGGGCCCCCTCCGGAACGGGCGTGGTGTTTCGCCAGACCAGGACCGCTCCGGTTGTTTTCATCCGTTCAATGAGCAGTCTCAGATTTTTTTCATAGTCTTCAACGGGAACCTGATGTTGCCCCCCTTCCGGCTCACTCCGCTTTCCTTCCTGAGTCAGATAGACCAGGTCATGCAGACCGAAATTGAAGTGAATCAGATCCCACTTGGTGTCTCCCAGCCAGCTGTCGATATTCTGCACACCGCGGGTTGTGGGGCCACCATTGACGGGAATGCGATGCACATTGACTTTCCCCATCAGGATTTCCCGCAAGGGGGGCGTGTAGCCAATCGAAATGGAATCGCCAATGATCAGGACCCGTGGCAAGGCCGGATCTTCCACCACTTCAGCAAAGGCTGCACTCTGCTTAGGCTTGGTGATGTACTCCTGAGCGACTGCTGGTTGCAGCAATCCACTCCAGATAACCAGGAAAACGAAACTGGAAATGGACCGAACAGTCATGGCGTTCCTCACAGGTCAGAGGGTGATCTTCAGGATGCTCCCACAGGAATATCGTTGAGAATATCATGCAACCGATCAATATCAACCGGTTTGACCAGATGATGATTGATTCCAGCCGCCATGGATTTCTGCTGATCCTTGTCATCTCCCCAGCCTGTCACAGCTACCAGAACCAGATCACGGTTGGCCGGATCCTGCCGCAATGTGCGGGCCAACTGATATCCATCCATCCCGGGCATACCAATATCCAGCAGAATCACATCAGGGTGATAGACCTTGGCCAGCGCCAGAGCATCCACTCCACTGTGGCAGACTTGTGTGTCGAAATCGGAAAAACTGAGCAGGCTGGCAAGTGTTTCTGAGGCATCGACATTGTCATCAACAATCAGCACCCGCATCGGTTCATTATCATCAGTATTTTCCACGCTGGTGGAGTCCTGGCTGGATGCTGGGGAATTGCCTATTGGAGCAGACGCTGGTGGCAGCACAAAACCGGACTGGGAATCGGACTCGGGATTGAATGGCTTGACGCTCTTCGCTTGCAGCGAGGGTAATCGCAACTCAAACTGCGTCCCATGATCACGTCCTTCACTGGATACGGTCAACTGCCCATCATGCATGAGGGCAAACTGACGGGCGATCGGCAGACCCAGACCCAGGCCGCCCGAATCCCGCTTGGAAGCCGAATCCGAACGGGTAAACAACTCAAAGATCCGGGGCTGCATCTCCTCAGAGATGCCTATTCCGTTATCGACCACGCGCAGGATCGCGGACTGATCTCTCTGATCGAGGATGACCTGAATTCTCCCTTCGCGGGGGGTGTACTTGGCTGCATTTGTCAGCAGATTCGTCACGATCTGGGTCAGACGATTCCGGTCACCATTCACAATAACAGGTTTGGCAGGCAGCAGCACCTGCACGTGATGCTTCCGTTCTTCCAGCAGACATTTGGCCTGACAGAGCGAGTGATCAACCAGTTCCCGAAGGTCGACGGGACTGCAAACCAGACGCATCTTTCCATGGACGAAGCGGGAAACATCCAGCAGATCATCCACAATAGCCACCAGTTGATCCATCTGCCGCGTCATGGTGCACAACAGATTCTGCTGTTCATCGGGAGTTTCCGGATTCATTTTCAGCAGTTGAATTCCGTTTCGTAAGGGAGCCAGGGGATTTCTCAGTTCATGGGACAGGATCGCCATGAATTCATCCTTCTGACGTCCGGCAACTTTCAGTTCTGCCGTCAGAACTTCAATGCGTGCAATTTGCCGCAGACGATCTGCATTCTGACGGGACATGCTGTGAAACAGCCAGATAGTGGCCGCACCGACCACACCATAAATTCCCAGTGCGATCAGATCTCCAACACTCCGGGTGATGGCCGTATCTGATGTGGGAATGATGTAAATTCCCGCCGCAATGATTCCCATGATCAGGGATGCGATGGCTGGTCCCGTCCCGGCAATAAACGCCGTCATCAGGACCGAAAGCAGATATGTCCCAAATGGGACCCTGTCTCCAATCCATGGTTCCAGTTCCATCCGCAGGATGGTTGCAAAGACTGTGCAAAAGACTGCTACGCTGTAACGCAGAATCCGTTCTTTGGTCGCCAAACTGAGACTGACCGGCGCCTGATTCATAAAGAGCATCCTTGCCTGAACAATGTTCTGGAAGGGAGACATTTTATCATGCCTTGATGGCTTCTCAAGTCAACCCGGCCCATATGGACTCCCGTATACGGTGCACTTGATCTTCACAATTCACGGAGCATCCCGCGAGCCCGTTTTCTCCAGGCTGAATTTTTGCGGGCAATTGACTGAGGCCCCGCTTCCAGATCCATCAGTAATGACCGCAAAGTCTCAGCCGCCTGGAGGGAATCTCCGTTGTACTGCAAACAGACCGCCAGACGATACAAGCCCTCCGGCTGACGCCAGCGACTCACATGTCTTTGAAAGTGAGTCAGTGCAGCAGCATATTCGCCCAACTCCATCAGGGCGCGTCCCCGGGCCAGAGACACATCCCCAAATTTATAGTCGGGATCCTGTTCCAGAATGAAGTTGTAGCAATCCAGTGCTTCCTGCCACTGTTTCTGCTTTTCGAGACATTCCGACAATCCCCACCAGGCAGGCAGATTCTTTTCATCCCGTTCAATTGCCTTCCGAAATGAATCCTCCGCTCCGGAAATATTCCTTCGCTGCAACTGGGCTTCCCCCAGCTGGACCCACTGATAGGAATTCCCAATCTGTTCCGCTGCAATTTCGAGTCGGCGGAGATCCTGTCGGCTGATCCGCTTCCCGGTCATTCCGTTGGCAGAGTGGCTGGCTCTGGGCAGGAAGCGGGCAAAAAAGTAGGCCACTGCTCCCAGCGGCGGCAACAGCAGCATGACCAGAACCCAGATTCCTTTTTCCGCTTCGTGACGCATACAATCAATCAACATCGCCACGGTGATCACCGCTGAGGCCAGATACAGAAACCAGCTGATCCAAAGCATCACGTTCTTCTTTCAGCCTCGGGCATCCTTCAGGGTCTGCTTCATTAACAGGACCATCTCAATGGCCTGGAACTGCATGGCAATCGGCTGTGCGTCTGGTTTCTTGACCGCTTCACTGCAGAAGTCAACAAAGCGTTCCGGAGTCCAGTTGCCACCAGCATGAATCTTCCATTCATCCGAATCTGCAGCGAGATCTGCCATCAGATCATGTACAGGATGATGACCGGTCTGTCGGCACCAGTATTTGGAATTCCACGCATCTCCTTCCCGTCGATGCATGATCTGATGCCAGTAGTCCCCCGCTCGATGCCGCCCCTGATGTTCGGCGGATTGAGCGTAGGTGTGGGAACGATCCAGATCGTCATACCACTGATAAAGTCCCGCACAAACCGCATCGGCATCTGCCCGATGCTGCGGAAATCTGGCGGGAATCTGACTGCAGATCTGCTTCAAACGATTGCGGATTTCACTTGTGCAGCGTGACTGCGTCGGCTGCAGAACTGGCAACGGCTCATTCGCACAAAATTCGATTTCATTGGCCTTACTGTTTCCGACCGGCAACCATTTTCGCACCAGTTGCTCCAGCACAGGATCCTGACCAGACTGCTGCATCTGCTGCCAGAGTTTCACCGAGGCCAGCACAATTCCCTGTTCATGTAACGGGAACCACAAGCCTGACCAGCTTTCCAACTGATCGAAAGCGAAATGTGAGAAGGAACGATCGCGAAGTGGAATCCAGCAGAACGACTCATGATCATCACGCGCCCGCAGTTCTTCAATCTTCTGCTCCAGTTCCTGCAGATTCGCATTCGTGAGGGGAGCGGAGGACAGCGCGGCCCACGGAGTTGTGGCCTGCGCCGCCAACTTGACCAGCCCGGTCAGCTCGGGAGTGCCGGCAATCGGGACGGGTTTCAATCGGGACGGATCCGCCCCGGTAACGACAACTGAAATCAGAGAGCAGTGCATGAGTGACCTTGAGTGGATGATGTTCATTGATCTGAACATCATATCTCAATTCTCAGCAGGGAAAAACCCGCCCGCACTGAACCGGCATGATTCCTTAACCCAGCAATGCCTGCAGGTAAGGATCTGCCAGAGATTCAGCAACGAAACAGGCCGGGGAAAAATCATGTTTGCAGCTGAACTCATGCGGGACTGCCACAATATGTGTGCCTGCAGCGGCCGCCGCTTTCGTTCCATTCTCGCTATCCTCCAGCACCAGCACCTGGGGAGCGGGGATGTTCAGCCTGCTGGTCGCCTTCTGGTAAATCTCCGGATGCGGTTTTCCCTGAATGACATCCTCGGAGGTCAAAGTAAAATGAAACCGATCCAGCAGATCAAAGTGATCCAGAATCGACTGGAGGTAGGATCGACCTGATGAAGTTGCCACCGCTTTCGGAAGTTTGTGGTGCTCGATCCGGTCCAGCAGTTCAAACAGTCCAGGCATCGGTTCGATTTTTTCAAAGAGCATGCTCAAAAACAGTTCATCCGATTCGGCCTGCAACTCCTCAATGGTTTCCGGGAGCCCGCACATCGAGATCATTTCCTGAAACGCCTCATGAGCACGGCGTCCCATCATGCGGTCAATGACCGGTTGATAATCCGAAATTCCCCGGCGACGGAGCAGTTCTTTTCCGGTTTCGTTGTAAATCATTTCCGTGTTGAACATCAAACCGTCCAGATCGAACACGACGGCGGCAATCTTTGTATTCATACAGTTCATTCTTCCTCGATGGATTGCAGCAGAGTCCTTGCATCCGCAGGCCAGGTTTCCGGCAATGGAGCGGAGATGGTCATTTCGTCATAACGGACCGGATGAAACAGTTTCAGTTTCCAGGCATGCAATCCAATGTTTGTCGTATAATCCTCAGTGAGGGGCGTTCCATCGAGATTCGTGCGGGCTCCGTATAGCTGATCCCCGACAATGGGACAGCCTCGAGAGGCAAACTGAAGACGAATCTGATGCATTCTCCCGGTGAGCGGGTTCACTTCAACCAGTGTGGACTTTCCTGCAGCTCCCAGCACACGGTACTTCAACTCCGACAGTTTGGCTTCTGCCGTTTCATGGGTCGAAAGTTCAGCCCGGGCCTGATCGGGGATTTTGCGAATAAAATCGCGGAGAACCCCTTCCTCTTTTTCGGGACGATGTTCCAGCAGTGCCAGGTAGGTCTTGGTGACCTTGCGTTCCCGAAACTGTTCGGCCAGACGAGCAGCCCCTTTCGAGTTTCGGGAAAACACAACCACGCCAGTAACCGGTCGGTCCAGCCGATGCACGACACCCAGGTAAACATTGCCCGGTTTGTCGTACTTCTGCTTCAGAAACGCTTTCACATATTCCGGCAGACTGTAAGACCCCTGCGGAGCCCCCTGGCTGAGAACTCCAGCTGGCTTATTGACCGCTACCAGGGGAGCATCTTCAACCAGCACTTTCAGCCACGCCGCCTCCTGGAATGTCGGCAGCTGATCAATGGAATTCTGCTCGGATTTCCGAGCCCGTTTGGACATGCCGTTCTTGCTCCGCTTTGATCGCACCTGTTGGGCAATGATTATGCTGCCGATGTTCTTGTTCCCGGATCAGATTGTGCTCAATCTGATCCGGGTTCCATGCAACAACAATCAGAATCCATGCACAAAGATATCCAGGAAGATGACCAGCACCATCAGTCCCAGCACAAAGGCCAGTCCGACATAGGTGGCGGCAATCATGATGGTTTCGCTCGGTTTTCTGCCCGTGATCCCCTCATACATCAGAAAGACCATGTGACCCCCATCGAGCACGGGAATCGGCAGGAAGTTGAGCACAGCCAGGTTGATGCTCAGGAATCCCAGGAACATCGAAAGTTCTGCCAGCCCCTGCTGTGAAACTGAATAAGCCACTTTGGCAATTCCGATCGGCCCATGCAGTTCCTTGACGGAAAGATGCTGGGTAATCAGGTTTCGCAAGGTGAGATAAATATCCACGGCCGAGTTCCGGACATGGGTGACTCCCATTGAAAGGGCGGCACCAGCTGAACTGGCTTTCTGCGTGACCGAGAGACGATTCATCAGTATCCCACGGGTGGGCAGGTACCAGGTTTCTGAACGAACAGGTGTTAAAGTGATCGGTTCGAGTTCCTCTCCATTTCTCAACACCTTCAGACGCACGTTGCGTTCATTGGCCACCTGCATCTGCCAGAAGGCATAGGACCAGTTCCGATTCGTTTCATCAATGGTAATTACGACAGGTTCGAGGGTGCCGAGAATGTCTGCTTTTTCAGCCCCCTCCGGCATGATCAACTCAATTTGTCGAATCTGGTCACCAGCCTGCAATACAGATTGGGCAGGGCTTCCCTCCTCAACACTCAGAACGGTGGGAATGAGATGATATGCCACACCGATTGCCGGAATAGACAGCGGCTGATTGAGACTGTGAGGCCGTTCGGTCCAGCCCTGTCGATCCAGTGGTTCAATCACGATATCGACGGTTTTGGCCCCCGAGCCTTTCTCCTCACGGCTCACGACCACTGTGACCGATTGCCCTGCCCGTTCTGCAAAAAAGTCTGGCAGCGTGAGAGGGTTGAGTTCTTTCCCGACATCGAGTTCTTCAATCTTGACAATCCGGTCACCCGGCTTCATCCCTGCTTTTTCCGCGGGCGAACCAACCTGAACGGCTTCGATCTGACTGATATCCATTGAAATTCCCAGGGTGCGAAATCCCTGTGGCGGCACTTTGATATCCAGTTCTTCCGAGGATTTGTCCGCTTTCATCCGGCGCACATGCAGGACAACATCACTGCCTCTTTTCCGGGCCAGCTCTTCCTGCAACTGGGCGAAGCCATCAATTGTTTCGCCATCAACCTGCTGAATCAGATCACCCGGCTCAAAAGCAGGTTCCGCCTGACTGGCAGCAGTCCCGGCCAGTGTGACTGAATCCCCTTCTGCCAGAGCTTCTTTCGGAGCCAGATCCAGACCACGCACCGGCTCAACACCAATTTCGCGATGGGTGCCGGTCATTTCCGGATAAATGCGTGTCGTGAACGCTTCCCCGTCTGTGCGAACGGCCTGCACATCCAGGTATTCGGTTGAGCTTAACGCCACTGCTCGAACAATATCTCCAAAGGTGCTGATTTCCCTACCATTGATATCAACAATCCGGTCACCTTCCCGCATGCCGGCTTTCCAGGCGGGGCGGCCAGTGGCAACGGTTCCCAGCTGAGCTGGAGGAACTTCGATTCCCTGGTGAAAGGCAAAGGCGAAAAAGAGCAGCCCGGTGATGATATTCATGATCACGCCGGCCGAAATGATCGCCATCCGCTGCGGAACGGTTTTCGCCGTGTAAGACCGGGGATCTTCGGCAATTTCCTCGCTGGTCAACTGCGAAGGATCCGCATCATCCTGCCCCAGCATTTTGACGTAACCGCCAAATGGAATCATGGACAGTGCATATTCGGTTTCGCCCCATTTCCGGGCGATAATGGCATGTCCGAAGCCGATGCTGAACCGTTCCACGTAGACATCGCACCACTTGGCGACAGCAAAATGGCCTAGCTCATGAAAAAAGATCACCAGTCCCAGGCCGATCGCCACGATACCGATATTCTGCAGATCTGCCAGACTCATCGCAAGCAGGCCGGCAGTCATTAAGGTTGCCACAGATTAGTCTCCTTCCGCGCCCATTGATCCAGCGCGGTTAATTCTTCCAGACTCGGAGCGGGATGATAGGTATGTTTTTCCAGAAGTTCCCGACAGACTCCTGTCATATCATAGAAAGAAATCTCCCGGCGAAGATACCGAGAAACAGCAATCTCATTGGCAGCATTCAGGACGGCTCCGGTGGTTCCGCCTCTCCGGGCCACTTCAAATCCCAAACCCAATGCGGGGAAAGTCTCCAGATCCGGCGGAAAAAAGTCCAGCCGGAGTGGTTTTTGATAGTCGCATGATTCCGTAACCGCCTCCCAACGCTCAGGATACGACAATGCGTACTGAATCGGCAACCGCATATCCGGTGGCGACAGTTGGGCAATTTGAGATCCGTCCATGAATTCCACCAGGGAATGCACAATGGATTGAGGATGAACGACAACGCCGATCTGGTCTGCTTGTAAATTGAACAACCAGCGTGCTTCAATGATTTCCAGGGCCTTGTTCATCATGGTCGCCGAGTCGATCGTAATCTTCGGCCCCATCGACCAGGTGGGATGCTTCAGGGCCAGATCGGGACCAGCGTTTTCGATTTCTGCGGCCGTTTTACCGCGAAACGGCCCCCCACTCGAAGTCAGGATGATCTTCCGGACTTCATTCGCCCGTCCCGACTGCAACGCCTGAAAGATTGCGGAATGTTCACTGTCAACGGGAATCAGCTCGCAGCCGGATTCCGCCGCTGCCTGCATGATCAATCCCCCGGCAACCACCAGGGTTTCTTTGTTGGCCAGGGCAATCCGCTTCCCGGCTCGAGCGGCGGCCAGAGAACTGATCAATCCGGCCGCTCCGACAATTGCGGCCACAACAGTATCGTTATCAGATCCCCCCGCAGTCTGCTCCAGTGCCTCAGCACCATATTGCACTTGAGTTCCAGCAGGAAAACTCGACTCGTCGACCTCGCTCCGAATCGATTCTTCGGAGAGGATGGCGATCTCGGGCTGAAATTCGTGGCAGATTTCCGCCAGTTTTTTCCAGTCCCGATGCGCAGAAACGGCCTGCAGACGCAGCCGATCGGGATGGGCTCGCACCACATCCAGACAACTCGTTCCGATGGAACCGGTCGCTCCCAGCAACGCAATCTGTCTCATATCGGAACTTCAGGTCAGCCAAAAAACGGTTCTCAAGGTAACTGCGATTGTCCGTACGCCTCAACCTGCCCAAATGTTTGACAGAAATTCCCAGCAGAGCTGGACTGTTCTGACCGCCGTCACCAAATTCTCAAGTGTTGAAAATTGGCGCAGGCAACAAACTTTGACACGTCAGCAGCACGGAACGCTCATCGCCCGAACATCTTCACATGTAAAGGGTTCCACCGGAAACCCGTCGGAGTCTAGTGCCTCTCCCGCGATGTCCACAAGGCTACGATCTCACCAGAGCCGGATGAGCTCCCCGATTTCGGGACATTTCCAGCCTGACCTGTTATAGTTTCCGGTGAGCCGCCAACTCATCTTTGAATGGATTCGCTTCTCCCGAGACATGGAGGAACACAATGAGAGAACTGCTTCGAGTTCGTCTGTTCTGCTTTGCACTGACGTTTTCACTCATCCAGCTATGCCTGCCACTACAAGGGGCCGAAAAACCTCTGCAGGATTCCATTCTGGCCAGACTCCCTGCTGAAACACCCTTTGTCTCGATCAGCCGACTGCAGCGGGAACAGCTCCAGGCTATTCTGGCTCATCCGTTTATCCAGCAGTGCCTGGACAACCCGGAATGCCGGGAGTTGTTTCGCCAAGTCATGAACGATGAAGAAGGCCTGGGCGGCATCATTCAATTCTGGAACAGTCTGGGAACAACTCCTGAGGGTCAGGAAGTACAATGGCTCTTGCAGGATCTGGCTTCCCATGAACTGTTTCTCTACGGAGACCCCACCTGGCTGGATGCTCCACAAGCCGTTGCCGAGATGCAGAAGCTGGCCGATGTCTCCATTGAAGATCAAAAACCGGATTCCGGTGACCTCAATGTCGATGAGGAAAAATACGCCCGTCTACTCAAGCAATATCAGGCAGTGCCACAGGAAATTTACGATCGCATCCAGATTCCGAATCTGGTTTTCGGAGCCAAATCGTCCGACAGC
This sequence comes from Planctomycetaceae bacterium, assembly GCA_020426065.1. Taxonomy (GTDB): domain Bacteria; phylum Planctomycetota; class Planctomycetia; order Planctomycetales; family Planctomycetaceae; genus Rubinisphaera. Next base: position 9,757 of record JAGQQT010000095.1, read on the forward strand.
AAACGGGCTGGCGCACTCTTTGATCAGTTAATTACGCTCTGGGAACAGTTCCGGGAGAATGATGAAAACGAGATTCCGCAAAACTATCTGGACCTGGTTTCCGTTCAGACGATCAACAATCAGAAGTTTCTCACACTGAAAATCCCGGGACGCTGGATTCCCACCTATCTGCTGGATCGTTCCCGGATGACGCAGTCCCAGGAAGAACTGATCGACTTTTTCCTGGACGGCCTGGCCCGACGTTCGTTCACGGTGGCACTGGGTATGAGAGAGGACCAGATTCTGGTCTCACTGGGAGGTTCGTTGGACCATCTGGAACAGCAACCTGCAGAAAACTCCCTGCTGGATCTGCCTGAGTTCCAACCATTGCAGGAACAGGCTGACGCTTCGATCACATCGGTCAGTTATCGCAGCAAGGCATTCACTCAACTGGGGTGGACCAAAGAAAACATCCAGGAAACATTCGCAGATTATGCTGAGCAGATTCGCAATTCGATCAAGGACGAACAGGACGAGCAAAAGAAAGTGTTCGGCACGCGAATGGCCAACGACATCCTGGAACTGGGTCAGGACCTGCAGACATTCCGTACGGAACCCGCTGCGGCGTTATCATTCAGCCTGATGCAGGAGAATGCCTGGGAGCGGATTCATTACGACTGGTCCGAACATCCCGAACGGAACGGAACCGCTCCACTCGATATTCTCAAGCAGATCGGAACCGGCCACGCCCTCGTTTACGCTCAGCGGCGGGCCTATCGACCGGAAGTGTTTGAGTTCCGGCAAAAATGGGCGAACCGCATCTGGTGGTATGTCACATCGATCGCCGCTCAGGCGGAAGCTCAGGAACTGAATGGTTACATGTTTATCGCCAACATGTTCCGCCCCACTCTCCGGGAACTTGCCACAACCACGAAAGAACTCTGGATTCCGGCCTTTGAAGATGGCCAGTCCGCGCTGGTTCTTTCGGTGCGTGAGTTGACGGATAACGATGCTCTTCCGGCCGCACTGGAACAATTCCCTTCCCGTTCCCTGCCCCAGGTGGCCTGGATGAGCCGGATCACCGATCAGCAGAAATTGCTCGACGCCTGCAACCGATATCGAAAAGCCCTGAATGATGTCGGCACCATGCTCGGAGCGGCGGGTGATGATGGCCAACCCGTTTCCATCCCCGCCCCGGA
>JAGQQT010000960.1 GCA_020426065.1 Planctomycetaceae bacterium
GGAGTGGAGCAACCGAATCGACATTCCCAACAGGAGGCCCTGTGGCAACACAGGCAGCGACTCCGCTCAAGCCGACGGAAAAACTTCAGGAGCCGATCGAAGATTACGACCGCTTCGGCGACTCTAGCCTGCTGGAATTGCTGTATGGGAATAGCTGAGGGAGTCCGAACAGCGTCTGACATTAGAAACAGGCGATTCTGATGCAGGGTTTGCGACAAAGTGCATTCACCTGGCGGACGGTTCTAATTTCAGAGGTTTCGCCTATTACAACAGAGTGAGTACCGCCAGAATGCATCTGAGGTGCCCCCATAGGGGGGAGCATCGGGAATGCAGATCGCAGCGGATACCACCCGCAAGTGGTCCCGAGAAATTCTGGCTGACTGTGAGATATTTTGGTGTGCCAATCGTCGGAAATTGTTTCAGGCATTTTCATTTCTGCGATTCCTTCCCCATATGTCTGTCCAGACAGTTCCAAACGTAAACCGATCTGCTGCGGATGCTTTGTGATTCTGGCAAATGGAGAACCTATTTCCGGTTCATATGCTTTCGTTTCGAAGTCCGCCACACATTGAGCCATGCCACAAGCTGACCTCGGGCATTTCGTTTGACGGCCTGTCCGCATCTCTGGCACTTCCAGAAGTTTACGACCTCGTTTGAAGTGTCTATACCTGGTCTATCGCAGATTGGGCAGCGGTTCAGTTCTGGCATTATGTTTCTCTCTATCATCGGTGACACATAACACAAAAGTCCGTTTTTGGCTGGTTTCAGCTACTTCTGTGTTATGTGTCAGGATAAATCCATTCAAAAACGGTTCTTGGCCGACCTCGGTTTCCAGAGTCTGTTCGACGTTGGAGCAGGCCCTGTTCGGCCAGTTTCATGAGAGCTTGTTCCGCAACATCAGCAGTGGGATATCGTGTCCGTCTCCATTGCTGCAGGTCACGTGGTGCGACTTCACCCTGTTCGCGGAGGAATTCAATCAACCCCGTTTCGGCAGGTTGGCAGACTCCAAACTGTTGATAGATCCTTTCGACTTCCTGGTCGAACCAGCGGGAAATCTGGATTGCCTTTTCCATTGTTCCGGCGGAGATGCTCCATTCTCCGGAATCGTCCGCTTCATGAAGAATCAGAGCGATACGAGCCACCCGGCCTGCTGTCTTAGCCCATGCAGCTCGCAGGGAGTCGCTTATCCCAAGTAGCCTGGTCTGGTCCTCATTCTTGTACGCGGCAAACAGGTTCAGGGCTTCATCAGATAGCGGGACCGTAACCGTTTCCCCTC
>JAGQQT010000961.1 GCA_020426065.1 Planctomycetaceae bacterium
GTGGCAGTCACCCGGGCGATGATCGCTCTGCTCGAAAATGGTCAGCAGGCCGATGGGAGCGTGGTGATTCCGGAAGTCCTGCGGAAATGGGTCGGAACGGATCGGATTGTTCCCCGAGCAAAGTAACAAAGAGCCTGATTTTCAGCTCCGGTTTCCACAAGATTCTCCAATCCACTATTGGACAATCCATCTGCGTCTGCTTATGCTTTAGGTGAATCAGTGAGTTTTTTACGGGATTTCTGTGGAAAACTCACTATTCTGGCTCCTTTCATGTCTGTTTGCGCAGTGAATTCCCCTGTGCGGAAATTTTCACGACCAATACAATCCTTCTTAACCTGAAGGTGGGAGCATGTTCGGATCCATTTTCCTGGGCGAAATTCGAGAGGAATCGAAGGCCCGGGATCTTCATCGCTTCCTGGGGTTCCATGGTCATCAAGACAGATGGCTGAGCAGAGGCAGGGAATTTGATGTCACAACAAACTGTTGAACAGAAAAAATCGACCGCAATAGGTTTGATGAAACAGCGCCAGTACGATGAAGCCATTCAGGTGCTGGGGGAAAGTCCGGAATACACATCGCGGGAATTGCAGGAGCTGCTGGAACTGCGCGCGATGTGTCTGTATCGCGTGGGACGTCTGGAAGAAGCGGCAGACTGCTACCGGATTCTGGCGGATGAAAACCCAACCAGTTCCAAGCCCCTCACGAACCTGGGAGCGGTGCTCAACAAACTCAAAAATTATGCCGAAGCGGTTGTCGCTCTCCGAAAAGCAATTCAGCGGGACAAGCAGAACTTTGACGCCTACTACAACCTCGGCTTTGCCCATCGGCATGCAGGGCATCCGGAGCTGGCGATCCCGGCCTACAAAGAGGCGATCAAACTCAATCCGCATTTTGACCAGGCTCATTTGAACCTGGCCAATGCGTATCTGGATATGAATAATAACCGACTCGCGATCACTCATTACCAGTCCGCTCTCACCATCAATCCGGAACTGAAAGCTGCTCAGACGGGACTGATGACGGCCCAGCAGCGGGAAAATCAGTCTGGCATCTCAGACAGTAACCCGTTTGGACGTCTGGTGGATGTCACTCAACTCGCACATCGTAAAGATGCCTCCTCGATCAAGCAGTTGAATGATACGGAACGGAATCAGGATCGGGAAGAAGTCAAGCGGATTGCCAAAGGGATACGGAATGCATCCCGACACGTCTCGGAAGAAGTCCGTGATAAAATCGAACCAGCCCTCCATGCTCTGACCCGGGCATTGATTGGTG
>JAGQQT010000962.1 GCA_020426065.1 Planctomycetaceae bacterium
TAAGACATTTCGCGTGTTTGTGTGGTTCCCTGGGCATCGGTCCAGCGGAGCCGAATTTCCCGGGGCAAGGTGCCTTCATGATATCGCCACTGCGGTTCGGCCGTGATCAGGACATCGTCGCCGCGGGGCACCGTGCGGTCCCCGTTTTCAACCAGGAACGTCAGGTTGGTGGCGGAGTCCAGATTGGCCCAGGGAGTCAACAGCCGTTGCCACAGCAGGGTATATCCCTGGCCGTTGAGCAGAAATGGTGAAGCGGTGACGAGCGTGAGTAACGTGGCCCCGCACAGAGCCAGGAAGGTGGTTTTCAGTGAAAGGCAGTCCCACAGATCAATCGTATTGAGCCGGGTGTTGGTTTCCTGGCGCAAGCGGTCACGCATGAAGTTGGATTCAATCCCGGCTGTGTGTGGAGTGAGAGCCAGTTCCACTGTCGAGCTGACACGTTCCTGCAGGTCGGGGTGAGAGCAGTCAATCAGGTAAGCCAGTTCAGGCCAGCGGCGACGTCGGGATAGGGGAACCAGAATCCAGCGAATGCTGAGCAGAAACAGTGTAATGCCAAACGCACACAGAAATGCAAAACGGATGCTGCCGGGTAAAGGCATCCAGTAATCGGTTGCCAGGAACAGGGCCGCCAGCAGCAGTGAGAAAAACAGGACCGAACCAAAGCCTTTGGCGAAGCTGACCCATCTCAAACGGCGATCGAGCAGACTGAGCTCATTACGGAGTTCGAGCGGCAGTGAGGCATTAGAGTATTGATCAAACGAAGCGGAAGGTGAAGACATCAATCACGACTCCGGGTTGAGGATCCATTCAAAGGTTCTTGCCGGGAATACACTGGTTACGGAAGGCCATGCCATTTCCGAACCAGCCACTCCACGGACAGGATCGCCATTATCATCACAAACATCAGCCAATGATTCCAGAGGGGAATGTCAGCTTTTGTTTCGGTAACCAGACTTTCCGGGGAGAGTCGGGCCAGTAACTGGTCCAGCTCATGCGGTAGAAATACCGCTCCTTTCGTAGTTGCCGCAAACCGGTCGAGCAGTCGACGATCGGCCGTCAAACGGTTTGTTTCCCCGTTTTTCCGCTGGGTGACAAACAGTTCGGTCTCAATGGCTTCACTACCAAGCGGGAAATCCGGAATGTTAAGCCGCAACCGATATTCCCCGACCGGCAGATCCGGCACAATTGATTCATGCAGCAAAGGTTCGGTATCGACCGATTCCAGAGGGAACCGCATCAGGGGGACCAGTTGCTCAGAGTGCAGGGGATAAACT
>JAGQQT010000963.1 GCA_020426065.1 Planctomycetaceae bacterium
ATTGTCTGCTTCTTCGGCCACGGCAGAAGAAACGGGAGAAACCGTGCTTGAGCCAGCAATCTGAACGACATAACTTCCTGTACCGCCGCTCTCGCCACCTTCAGTTGGAGTGGTTCCGGAACTTTCAGTTGCAGGTTTATATTCACAGCCAGCCAGCAGAACGCAAGCTGCTACCGCAAGAAGCCAATTGTTGTAGCGCATCGAAAATACTCACTCCTCAAGTTGTTGTCAGCCAGAGATTTAGGAATACTCGGCTACATCGCAGCCGGACAGGGAATTTCCCTTTCAGCGGCATCTTATTTCCAATTGTGAAGATCCCATGAATATCCCGGGGATTCATGGAGAATCCCCGGGTTTCTCTGGATTATTTTTTCCGCAGGATGTACACGACATCTTCCGTGTCGCCATCGACCACGATCGGATCATCAATATCGTAGTGGAAATCGTAGGTTTCGAGCACTTCCCAGGCAGGAACGGAGGCAATCAGTTTCTCGAAATCCTTCTTGGTGTAACAGCGGAAAATTGTAGTGTCTTCAATCCGGAACTGCTTTGTCGGGGTGTAGACGTCATATTGAAAACCGATCAGTTCGGTCCGGTCTTTGGGGTTATATTTCATGGACCAGAGTCGGGTATTGACCTGGAGATTTCCGCGCCGGGCTGACCATTCCTCTTCGGCTTCGTAATCATCTCCCACATCAGCCGGGTTCAGATGCAGTCCGATGATGAACAGTCCTCCCTTGACCAGGGCATCGGCCACGCACTGGAAATGTCCAACTGCTTCTTTCTCGGTTTTCAGGTGACGAAAGCTGTTAATCATATTGAACGCAGCATCGAACTTCTTCTTGACTTTAAAGTCCGACATATCCCCGACCACCGCAGTGGGAGCATGGCCACGCTCTTCTAAACGTTCATTGCAATAGGCGACCGCCTTGGGGTTCAGGTCGTTTCCGGCAACCTCAAAACCGGCATCGGCCAGTTTGTAAAGCAACCGTCCTGTTCCGCAGGCTGGTTCGAAGACTCGCTTGACCGGCTTTTTGGAAAACTTGCGGAAGCAGTCCTGCAGAAAATCGAATTCCGCTTTCCAGTCAGATCCAAAGACCAGATCGTAATATTTCGGGTAGTCGTACAAGTGTCCTTTGATGACTTCCATGGGGACCAGTTTCATGAATAAAAAAGAGAAGTGAATCCCAGGAGAACTGGGCTGTCTGGAGGCCCGGGCAAACTCTGTTCCCGGCAAACCAGAAGTTGAAACATCCG
>JAGQQT010000964.1 GCA_020426065.1 Planctomycetaceae bacterium
GGTGTTTACCCTGCAATCACACGGATTGAATAGCCCTGCGTCTGCGGCTTCGGGTCAAACAGACAGGGTTACCCGGAAGATTCTTGCGGGGCCAATCTGTTGAGAGTTGGGAAAGCGTTCCACCTTCGGCACGCACAATCCCCTCACCCTGACCCTCTCCCCGGAGGGGCGAGGGGACTCAAGGAATATCAACCGAATGAGAACGGACTCAAAACTACTTCACCCTCCCGGAGGGAGAGTGAAGACGAACAGCCATCTGGCCGTTTAAAAACCGGCCCTACAGCGGTTTTCACAGAAATCCATCAGCATGAAAACAAGAACCTGCACTACATGTCCGCCTGCTCGCAGAGGAGCGGCGTTGTATCTGGCGGTGATGGGGGTTTCCTTGCTGGTTTCCCTGCTGGGACTGGCCGGACTGAAACTGGTCCAGCTGGAGCGGCATCAGATTCAGCAGCAGAACAACCGGATTGCCGCCTCGCAATACGCCGGGACGGCCCTGGCGCTGGCCAAACTGAAAATGCAGAACGATCCCAACTGGCGGACCACCTATGCCAATGGTGTGGAATCGCCTTTGTATCCGCTCGATTCCTCGGGTCGGGGAACAATCAGCTGGAGGCTTGTTGATACCGATGGCAGCCTGAGCGATCGCGATACCAACCTGAAACTGCTGGGGATTGGCCGGATTGGAAACGCCGTGCAGGTCTCCTGCGTGGACCTGACGGTCAGTAATGCACTGGAAATTCTGAACATGGCCGTTCATGCCGATGGTAACTTTACCAATGGATCCGGTAAAGTTCTGACCGTCAACGGGGCTCCCGCGTCCAGCAACATTCTGGTCAACAATGGTGGCAATCTGACTGCAGATGTCGATACCGTTTCTTTTTCCAATACGGGGACCTATACCGGAACAGCAGTAACCGATCAGGATGTGAAGCAGATGCCCGTCAGCAACCTGTTTGATGAGTATGTCGTGCTGGCAACTGAACTCACTTACGATGGTTCGATCGACAAAATGCTGATTACCCCCTCTGTGAATCAATACGATACCCCCTTGAATGCTCAGGGGTTGTACTATATCAACACGGGGAGTCGTGGACTGGATATCAAAGACAGCCGGATTCAGGGGACACTCATCATCGATGCCGGTACCAGCACCGTTTCTATCGGAAACAACGTCCTGATCGAACCAGCGGATACCGGATACGCCACGCTGCTCATTCGGGCCAGCGCGGTTTATCTGGAATATGACTC
>JAGQQT010000965.1 GCA_020426065.1 Planctomycetaceae bacterium
TCCTTCACCACCGCCAGTGACCACGGCAATTTTATCTTTAAGACGCATCAGGTTTCCGCTTCCGGTTCAGGGCTGACCCGGTGAGGTAGTTTTTCACTGGGTGGTTTGAAGAAGAGGGCGACGGGCAACATCATCAGGGCCAAAATTGGAAAGATCCATTTTTGATCCCATTCCAGATTGTTTAACAAGAGTTGCATTCTGTCCAGAAAAAAAGCCGCCAACAGAATGCCAATCCAGTTGATCAAATTCATAGCGCCAATCATCTGCCCTTTTTGATCTGCTGGCGGACGGGATTGCATAAAGGTTTGCAAAGGCACGGCAAACAAACCGGCAAACAAACCGACACCAGTTAAAGCGACTCGAGTAGCAAATTCCCAGAATGAGATCGGGATCAGTTTGTCCCACAACGATTCTGTCTTCCAGTACTCATCCGCCAAACTTGTGACCGTTGCTTGCCCTTCCGCTTCAGCGGCACTTAAGTCGGCCGCTTCCTCCTCCGAGTTTTCCAACGTCGTTTCAGTTTCTTTCAGGGAGGCGATTTCAGCAGGTAGACTACGTTGAGCCATGAGCGAAACCAGTGTGAGACAGGCGGCAATTCCCCAGGCCCCTTTTCGTACGAGAGAAAAATTAATTTGATGATGGGACAATCGCCCTGCCAGAAAACAGCCAATTCCAATCCCGACTCCCATGCAAGCCGACATCATGCTGGTCCGGCCATCTCCCAGCATCAAGGTTTCCTTCCCAAGCTGGTTAACGGCAAGCAGGACAACCCCTCCAATGAACCAGAAGAGCGAAGAGATAAGTAAAACCGCTAACAGCAGCCGGTCGTTCCACAGCATCAGGCGGGTGCTGGTATTGATGGCCAGCGCGGAGAGTTTGAATTGTAAGTTTGGTTTGGCGATTGACGTTCGACGGACAAGTAAGGATGCTAACGTACCTACGACTGCGATCCCCACACAGATCAGACTGATTTTCCAGAATGCATTGTCAGTCGCTTCCTTCCCGTAACCGGCGAGCGCCGTTCCCAGAATGATCGCCAAGAACGTGGCCATCTGAATTTGGCCATTTGCCTGAGGCAAGTCGTCGTTTCGTAACATCTCGGGAAGTATGCCATACTTGGAAGGACCGAAGAAAGCGCTTTGGATTCCCATAAAGCAGAGGACAACCAACAGCATCCAGAGCATTGAGCCCGGGGACCAGATCCCAACGAGGAAGGCAATTAGACCGAGAAGCATGACGCCA
>JAGQQT010000966.1 GCA_020426065.1 Planctomycetaceae bacterium
GAGAGGCACAGAATATCTGTGAACCTTTATTTGAGCCGATCGGGCAGGCAAAACGCAACCGCACAACAGGGATCATGCGAATTTCAGGACGGTTCCCTCAAACAGGAATGCCATCCCCGATGAGGAAACAGGCGCTCCGGAAGCGGTCGGATCAGGTCAGACACATCTCGATTCGCTGAGCACCAGCTAGAAACGTCGCAATTTACTCAGGGATTGCGACCGGCAATTTGCGAATCTGGAACTGATCGAAACGTCCCTGGGTTTCGAAGGTTGCCATGCCGAACGGAATGGACTGATCCACTTCGATTCTCGTGTTCAGTTTGCGACCAGCGACCTCGACATCAATGACCTGTTCTTTATCGAGCCAGACGGTAATCTTCTGCTCGGTCACCCGCAAAAGGACATCATACCATTGCCCGTTTTTGAACGTGGCGTAGGTGGTGGTTTCATTCTCGGCAGCATCGTAACCATCGATACTTGAGATTCCGATCACACCACCACCCCAGCCCCCCATGATCAGCGAGCAGTACTGATCATTCACGGGAAACGTCAGGCCGACAAAGAAATCTCCGCCGATTTCCCGCAACGCTTTCACGCGGAGTTCGTAATTGACTTTGGGAATCGGCTTGAAGCCATCGTAAGTCATCGTCACGCCATTGAGTGGATTCCCCTGCTCGATGACCAGATGCCCTTTGTCGACCAGAATTTCACCCGAGCCGCCAAACTGGGTTTGCGTCCAGCCTTTCAGGCTTTGGCCATCAAACAGGCTGGTCCATTTCGCTTCATCCGGAGTTTCGGCCCGAATAATCTCCTGAAAACAACTCATACCAATGATCAGCACAAGCAATGAGAAGCAGTGACGCATGATGAACTCCCTGTGGGCGGTGGGTAATCAAGAGTGAATTCAGGCGCCTTGAGCCGGAATCTTTTCGAACAGCGCCTTGCACAGCAGTGGCAGCACTGCGGTGGCATCACAGTAAACTTCGGCGAAGCGGCCCCCTTCGTGCGGTGGAACAAACTTGCCCCAGCTGACCCCCTCGGAATAAGTACACCCGGAGAGTCCACCCCAGTGTACTGGTTCCGGGCAGATGCGGACACCATATTTGAATCGCGGCGGAGACAGATCCGTTCCGACCCGGGCATTCGTAATATCAATGTACGGCCCAACCTGCTGGGCCCAGTTCCGGGGAACTCCTCCACCAATTGTGAAGATGCCAACCGTGTCACTGGCCTGGATGAAGC
>JAGQQT010000967.1 GCA_020426065.1 Planctomycetaceae bacterium
AACTTTCATACCTGTCTTGTCTTTGAATGTGAAACCAATTTTCATACCGGACTGGTTTGTCTTGTTCACAACAGTTGCGGACATCAATAGCGAACCACCGCACCTGATTAGACTTGTCTCCTGTTCATCCGAATGAATAGTCATGCGTTCTATTTGAATAAACTCGTTTTCAATTACGTCATCCGACAGAGCCTGTGCATCCTCAAGATACTGTTCAACCATCTGATCGGTGGGACCAACACTTTTGATTGTTCCATGCTGCATTAATGCAACGCGAGTGCACAGATTCGCCACCGAGTTCATGTTGTGGCTTACGAACAGAATCGTCCGGCTCTCATCTTCTGAGACTGACTTCATCTTGTCGACGGCCTTGCGCTGGAACTCGCTGTCCCCTACCGCCAGCACTTCGTCGACAATCAGAATTTCCGGTTCCAGAAATGCGGCGACCGCGAAACCCAGGCGGACCCGCATGCCGGATGAGAATCGTTTGACAGGCGTGTCGACATACATCCGACAGCCGGCGAAGTCGATGATCTCATCAAATTTCCGCTTGATCTCGTGCCGACGCATTCCCAGGATCGTGCCGTTGAGATAGATGTTCTCCCGGGCGGTCATTTCCGGGTGCATTCCCGTACCGACTTCAAGCAATGAAGCGATCCGCCCCCTGGCTTTGATCTCCCCTGTTGTTGGTGAAGTGATCCGCGAAATCAGTTTCAGCAGTGTGCTTTTTCCGGCCCCGTTTGCACCGATAATTCCCAGGACCTCACCTTGCTCGACCTCCAGATTGATGTCCTGCAGCGCCCACACATACTTTCCATCCGCTGCCTGATCCCGGCGGTTAACCTGCCCCACCTGTTGATACGGATCCTCTTTTCCCCGGAACTTCGCCCACCAGCGATTCAGATCGTGCGACAATGTCCCCGTGCCGACCTGGCCCAGTCGGTACTGTTTCGAAACATTTTCGATTCGGATCGCGGTTGGCATTCTCTGTTACACCGTATCCATGAAGTTGCGTTCGGTCCGGTTGAAAATGACCACTCCCACAATCATCACCCCCACCATTAAGAGTGTGGTATAGGTCATTCCAGAGAGTGTCAGCAGCCCTTTCCCCAGGTAGGCATATTTAAACGCTTCAATGATATGCACAAAGGGATTCCACAGCAGCACTTCTCGCACGCGGCCACTGGCCATGCTGATGGGATAGATGACCGCCGAGGCGTACATCAACAGCTGCA
>JAGQQT010000968.1 GCA_020426065.1 Planctomycetaceae bacterium
TTGATGCGGCCGTCAACCCGGGGAACTCGGGTGGACCGCTGCTCGATTCACACGGCCGCATGATCGGTATCAATACCGCGATCTATTCGAAAACCGGCCAGAGCTCTGGAGTTGGCTTTGCCATTCCCGTCAACCTGGCCAAGCGGGTCATTCCCCAGCTGATTCGTCATGGACGGGTCATTCGCCCGGAAATCGGGATCACCCGGGTCTATGAAACCGAAGAAGGACTGCTGGTGGCCCAGATCACTCCAGGTGGACCGGCAGAAGTGGCAGGGATTCGCGGCCCGCAGACACTCCGCACCCGGCGTGGACCGTTTGTCGTGGAACGTGTGGATCGCACGGCAGCCGACACCATTACCCATATTGACGGGAAGAAAGTCGAAACGGTCGACGATTTTCTGGACGACATCGAAAGCCGTCGTCCCGGAGATCAGGTTACGATTACCGTGTTGCGGGAAGGCAAGCCCTTCCAGATCCCGGTGCAACTGGGCGGGGAACGGGTCGAATAGTCCACGCCCCGGCCGAATTCCCGGCTGATTTCCGCTTCACGCTTTCGCTCAGGCAGCATTACAATATACTCGCTGTTTGAGGACTGCTTGATGCTGCCATTCAGGCTGGCAGTCCGAATATTAAAGTGATAACTGTGAACTGGACAGAACGGCCTCTGCAGGATTGGCTTCAGAGGCAGGAGTGAGTGAGTGGATCTGGATTCGTTACTAACCGGAACCAGTGGCTGGCTTTCCGGCCACGGAGATGAAGCCGATGTGGTGGTATCCAGTCGGATTCGGCTGGCACGCAATCTGGCCCAGTTTCCATTTCTAACCATGGCCGATCATCAGGCCCGGCGGGAAATTGAAAGCCAGCTCCGGGAGGCCATCACTCCGCTCCGGGACGAATCTCTCCCGAAGACCAGCTCACAGGCTGAGCAGAAGGCGGACAATCCGGCCGCGACGGATTCGAACATCAATTATGTCGACATGGGATTCATCGATGTCGAATCCCTGAACGCGATTGACCGTCAGTTCCTGATGGAACGCCAGTTGATCAGTCGCGAACTTTCTGAAGCGTCCGGACCTCGGGGTGTGGTTGTCGGCAATAAACAGCAGACCAGCCTGATGATCAACGAAGAAGATCATCTCCGCATGCAGGTCCTGCGCAGTGGATTCAACCTGGATGACTGCTGGTCCGAAATCAATCATCTGGATGATGCGATCGAATCCCGGGTT
>JAGQQT010000969.1 GCA_020426065.1 Planctomycetaceae bacterium
TAGTGAGCGGAAAAGGAGATGTCTCTTCCATTGCGATGGGAGGCGGACAACGTCCATGGCGCGCTTTAGCCCGATACGGAGAAACCGTTATTGAGTCTGCCGGAACTGGCATGAGTGAGGCATTCTTTCCGACGCAACTCGACCGCATCGTGACTGGCTGCTCGGGACAAATCTGGGCAGGTAACAGTGGCACGTACGTTTCCATAGTGGCCCTGATGCCCGGCCAGGACCATGATGTATCCAGTAGAAATCGCTGACCTGGTAAAGACCGCAATTGGAGAGGCCATCAAATGGCAACGAAATGGCAAACCGTCCGCATCTTTATTTCATCCACATTTCGGGACATGCATTCGGAACGGGATTATCTCGTCAAGGTTGTGTTCCCAGCTTTGCGGGAGAAACTGGAGCCTCATCGGATTCATCTGGTGGATATCGATTTACGCTGGGGAATCACCGAATCTCAGGCAGAAAACGATGAGGTGCTGGATCTCTGCCTGAACCAGATCGACGACTGCCGCCCATTTTTTATCGGCTTGCTGGGAGAACGCTACGGCTGGGTGCCGGAGAAACTGCCCGATTCAAAATCTAAGCATGGATGGACGCAGCATCACACGGGAAAAAGTGTGACAGAACTCGAGATCCGTTGGGGCGTATTGCTCAAGGAAGAGATGAGGGGCCATGCCTTCTTCTACTTTCGCAATCCAGATTTTATGAAGGATGTCCCCTCCGCAAAGCTGCCAGAGATGGATGTGGAGAGCCCGGAAGCAGCTCAGAAGCTGAATTTTCTCAAAGAGGAAATACGCCAGACACAACCAGCTCTTCCGGTTTTTGAAAACTATCCCTGCCGGTACGAGGGGCTGAAGATCAACTGGAGGCTGGCGAGGTTTGATCTGAACGAAGCAGATGAAAAAGCGTTGGAATCCGTCGCGGACGATGGTCTGGTTGATAATGAGGAATATCAATCTCTGGATGATCATCTCCGCGAGATCGTCCATACCTATGGAACCGTTCAACTATCAGGTCTGGAAGAGTTTGGGCGTAGGGTCCAAGAGCAACTCTGGGAAGGGATCTGTAGAGAATATGAATTTGATGAGACTGCGGCTGGCGAGGGTCAAGTGGATCCCCTTGCATTGGAGCTTGGGTTTCATGAGCGTTTCATGGAATCACGTGTCCGTGTGTACGTTGGCCGA
>JAGQQT010000096.1 GCA_020426065.1 Planctomycetaceae bacterium
TTACAGTTTGAAGTCAGGTGTTCCAGTCAAAGAGACGTCGGCCAGTGCTGAGACAGCAGAGAAAAATCGACTTCTTTCTCCAGATGGTCAACAGGTTCTGGAATATCGAGATCGCAATCTGTTTGTGCGGAATCTGGCAACCAATCAACGCACGCAATTGACAAAACATCCAGCAGATCGGGAAATGCATGCGGATGATCCGAAGTGGAGCCCGGATGGAAAACGGGTTCTGTTTGTCGAACGGGATATCACGGATGTGAGAATGCGGTCGGTCCTTGTCCCTTCAGATCCTTCCTATCCCGGAGTGGAGGAGCATCGGTTTGCTCGTGTGGGAGAGAAGATTCACAAGTTGCGAATTGGTGTAGTGGATTTCGAAGGCCAGGAAATTCACTGGATGCCGATTAATACTCCTGAAGAGGGTTTTTATCTGGGCCAGGTGGAGTGGGCTGGGAATTCAAACGAAGTGCTGGTTGAGCAGATGAGTCGATTTCGTGATCAACGGGATTTTCTGCTGGTGAATGTGGACAGCCGAGAAGTGAAGACGATCTTTCATGAGAAGAACGAGGCCTGGGCAGTCAGCAGTCCGGCCAAAAATATGGGCCTGATCTGGCTGCAGGACGGGAAGTCCTGCCTGGTGATCTCGGAAAAAGATGGCTGGCGCCACGCTTATCATTATTCTCGCGAAGGTGAGGAGCTTTCGCTACTCACACCGGGAGAATATGACATCATCGAACGGGGGATTGTAGATGAGCAGGGGGGCTGGTTTTATTTTCTGGCCTCTCCCGAAAATGGCACACAGCAATATCTGTATCGAGTTCCTCTGGATGGAACGGGGACCCTGCAGCGAATCTCTCCCGACGATCAACCGGGTACGCACGAGTATCAGTTTTCACCGGATGCGAAGTGGGCATTCCACACTTATTCCCGGCTCGATGTGCCTCCCGTCATTTCACTGATCTCGTTGCCAGAGCACAAACGCATCAAGTTACTGGAAGACAATCAGGATCTTCGCGAGAAGCTGAATTCACTGGGGCTCCCCCCAACCGAGTTTCTGTCACTCGAGATTGGTGAGGACGTGACGGTTGATGCCTGGCTGATGAAGCCGAAAGATTTTGATGAGAATCGCAAATACCCGATGCTGGTTTACGTTTATGGAGAACCTCATCTGCAGACAGTCATCGACCGCTGGGGAGCGGCGCAAAGTCATTTTCATCGTGTGGTGGCTGAAGCGGGTTACCTGGTGGTTTCGATTGATAATCGCGGAACTCCCGCGCCCAAAGGAGCGGCGTGGCGGCGGGCCATCTTTGGCAGTCTGGGGCCATTGTCCACCGAAGAGCAGGCGGCTGCATTACAGGAACTGGGACGCGTCAAGCCTTATGTCGATTTGTCCCGAGTCGCCATCTGGGGCTGGAGTGGCGGGGGATCCAATACTCTCAATGCCATGTTCCGCAAGCCGGATCTTTACAAGGTGGGAATCGCGGTTGTTCCCAAGCCGCAGCCTCATCTGTACAACGCCTGGTTCCAGGAAATCTACATGCGGACGCGTGAGGTGAATGCGGAGGGCTATGAACGTTCCGCCCCGATCAACTTCGCCGAAGGTTTGAAGGGAGACCTGCTGATCATTACCGGATCGGGCGAGACCAATACTCACATTCAAATCATAGAAGGACTGGTCGATCGTCTGGTCGAGATGGGGAAAACCTTCGACTACATGGTTTATCCGAACCGGGACCATGGTTTGCGTGAAGGCAAAGGTTCTGAGTTTCACGTGCGGATGCTGATTCTGCGCTATCTGATTGAGCACCTGCCTCGTGAACCGCGTTAGTGTCGTGTCAAATTCAGCTGGACATAAAAATGGAGTGCCACTGGCTTTGCCAGTGCGGTAGATGATGATGAAGCTCACTGGCAGAGCCAGTGGCACTCGCCATCTTTTCGAAATGATAACTGCCCAAATTTGCGAGACACGGGATTAGAACCGGTCAAATAACTCAGGGAGCGGTCTGCTTGTAGGAGGAGGGATGCCAGCGTTCCCGATCTTTCAACCTGCGGGGTTCGCTGTGGACCAGGAGCGAATCTTTCTGGCTGATCATCCAGTCCGCCAGCATCGCTTTTAATTCTTCCATTCTGGCTGACTGCTCCGGCTGGTCGGCCAGATTGGTCTGTTCCCACTTATCCTGTGTGAGGTGATAAAGTTCCCACTCAGGACGCTCGAAGTAACGCTGTAGAACTTCCTGGGCGTGATGATCGGTTTCCGCCAGCTGTGCCCACTCCGTCCAATACGCTCCCGCCATCGGTTTGCGGTCCAGGTCGGAATGGTTGGTGTGAGCAAATTCCGGATGCAGGTTATGGATCAGTTTCCAGTCTTTGGTGCGTACGCTCCGGATAGGATAGATATTCCAGGTACCGTCTCCTGTGTGTGTGGTGAAGATGGCCTCGCGATGCTCGTTGGTTTCGCCCCGTAAAACTCCGGCAAAAGAACGACCATCCAGATTTTCAGGAACCGTTCCACCAGCCAGTTCGAGTAATGTCGGTATCAGATCAATCCAGCTGACCATGGCATCGGTCCTGGTTCCTGCAGTCACATGACCCTGCCAGGAAATGATGAGTGGGACGCGAATACCGTAGTCATAAAGATTCCATTTGCCAAATGGCCACTGAGAACCATGATCACTCGTATGAACAAAGAGCATGTTCTCGCTCAGGTGCTGGTCTGCAATCTCACGCAGTTCTCCCAGAAACGCATCGAGTTCCCTGATCTCCTGGTAATAGGCTGCCCGGTGTTCGCGCGTTGCGGGAGTATCGAGATGGTGCGGGGGAAACTCCACCTCGGCTGGATCAAATGTTGTCGGACTGGTCCAGGCCACATGGGGATTGTTGGTTCCCACAAACAGACAAAGTGGCTTTTTTGATTCCCGCTCAGAAAGAAACGAGGTGACTCGTGTTTTCAGTTGCTCGATGGTTTGAGCGGGTCCGATGTGATCGAAACCAAACTGCCGGGCAGAACGTCCATGAGCGACTTTTCCAAACGCGGCGACTTCATACCCAGCCGCCTGCAGGTCACTGATCAGGTTGTGTGTGCCTGTGTGAGGAAAGGTGTGATTGGCTTCCGCTCCGTTTCGAGCGGGCATCAGGCCAGTCAGCATGGCTGCCCGGCTGGGAGCACAGGAGGGAGAAGCTACAAAGGCATGCATGAAGGTCATGCCGTCAGCGGCCAGTTCTTCGAAGCAGGGGGTCGGGATGTTATCGTTCCCATACAGGCTGGAGTCAAACTGGGAATGATCATCGGACAGGTACACAACAATATCAGGCTGATTGTTTTGTGCTGGTTTTGCCGTAAATGATTGAGCTTCATCCGGCCCCGGTGTCCCATACGCAGGATCTTTAGCCCGGATATAAACCTCACCATTGTCAAGCAGTTTGACCTCGAGGGGGACAATCGTGACTCCCTGCTCGTTGATGGTCTGGGCGTTTTCACTGAGATCTCGATTTTCAATTCCTTCGCTCGGCAGCGGGGGAACATTTCCATTGAAGAATGCGGTACACCACCAGTTGCCATCCCGGTCCTGAAACGGAGTGCCGTGGCCGAGGAATCGCCCGGCAAACTGGCGAGGTCCATATGGGCCGGTGATTTGATCAGCGACACAGTAATAAAGGTTGTACGATCCTTTACGACCCTCGTCAGTGGACCAGGCCGTCCCCAGATGCACGTATTTGTCCCCCACTTTGATCATTGTGGCCCCTTCGTGGCCAATCCGGTTAATGGGGGTGCCGTCCGGTCCGGGTCGAGTTCCGGCTGGATCGATCCGAACTGGTTCCGCGGTATAGCTCGAAAGATCTGCACTGAGTGGGGCGATCATGGTGTTGCCCCACAGGAGATAGCGAGTGCCATCATCATCGGTAAACAGAGAGGGATCGTGCCGTTCTCCCATTCCGTTGTTCATGGGATGTTCCCAGGGACCTTTTAATTCCTTTCCGGCCGTTAAAGCCAGGCTCGAATGTCCTCGCGGACAATGCACCAGTGCCCAGCGATCCCCCAGCCAATGAACTTCCGGAGCCCAGATGTACCGGTTGGGGAGTTTCTTGTTCTGCTGGGCTTTCACCGTGTCGTCGACGGTAAAGATAGGACCGAGCGATTCCCATTCAATCAGATCTCGGCTTCTCCATAACCGCACCTGATCCCCGACAATACTCTCATCTCCCAGGCCGATGTTGTAGGGATTTGAGATTTCACGGGGATCACCTTCGTGAGGCTGGGTGCCGGTCAGATAGTAATAGTCATCAGGACCGAGTGTGATATAAGGATCCCGAATCCAGCCGGACTTGATAAATAATGCGTGATCATGTGATTTCAGTCCTGATCGAATCGTTTCCGCATCCATGACCGGGCCTGGTTTGCGATCGGTTTTTTCTTCAACAAACGCCGTTCGAGGCAAAGAGTCGGCATCCTGTTTCCCGGCATTCAGCGCGAGAGGTTCGAACAATATCTGATGCAGGTGTGCCAGTTCCTCTGCCGGAATTTTGATGACCTTGCGGTCGTACGTCATCAGTCCGTTGATTTCCCCTTCCACGTCTGTGGTCTGGGTATAAACTCCAGCCGCTATTCCTTCTGATCGGAGTTGGTTGAGCATTTTGAGAGAGGTTTCATATCGTTCCCGATACTCCTCTTTGTTTTGGGGCAAACCGCCGTAGCCCCAGTTGCGTCGCTCCGCATCCCACAGATGATCGGGGACGGGATAACCATGTCCGCCGAATTCACCCACGACCTTGATGAAGTTATCAAACCGACCATTGGCACCCAGCTCAAACGGGAAGCCCGGATGGGGATAGCGATGCTCATCCACAATATCTCCCGCTGGCCAGAAGTTTCAGCCGCTCGCGATGTTGACGAGCCGGCTAGGATCCCGTTCTGAAGTCCAGCGGCCTACCTCTATGGTTTTGTGCTGACCCCAGGCTTCGTTGAAGGGGACCCAGGTGACGATCGATGGATGGCTTTCGAGCGA
Source organism: Planctomycetaceae bacterium (assembly GCA_020426065.1). GTDB lineage: Bacteria > Planctomycetota > Planctomycetia > Planctomycetales > Planctomycetaceae > Rubinisphaera. Next base: position 5,001 of record JAGQQT010000096.1, read on the forward strand.
GGTAATCATCCAGTCGAGTTCTCTCATGAACTGCTCATGCTGCTCTTCAGGCCATTCGGCATCAGTCGGGTTTGGATCGAGTCGCGTCCAACGAGGCCAGAATTTTCCGGTGCCTCCACTCACCTGATCCTGCCAGACCATCATCCCGACCCGATCGCAATGGTAGTAATACCTGCGTGGTTCTACCTTGATATGTTTGCGAATCATGTTGAAGCCGGCCGACTTGAGCCACTCGATATCGAACAGCATCCCTTCATCGGAAGGAGGAGTCAGCAGTCCATCCGGCCACCACCCCTGGTCGAGAGGTCCCCAGTGAAAGATCGGCTGACCATTCAGTGTGAACCGCCAGTGACCGGCAGCATCCTTGGTCTTCCCGACTTCGCGAATACCGAAGTACGAATGAACGACATCTCCATTCAGGTGAAGTTCGAGGTCATACAGAGTGGGAGTGTCTGGAGTCCACAGCTGTGGGTTCGGAATGTTCAGGGTCAGCTGGTTTCCAGACCCTTTTTTGTGTGTGATTTCTTTTCCGTTGAGTCGCACGGTGGCTATCACGTCGAGTTGGCCAGAAATGCGGCCATTGGCTGTGAGGTGAATCGTGACCTCTCCATTGGTTATGGTCTCGATTTTGATCTTCTCTGCAAACAGTGCTGGAACTTCTTCCAGCCAGACAGTCTGCCAGATTCCGGAGACCTGGGTGTACCAGATGCCGTGTGCATCGAGCACCTGTTTTCCCCGCAGCTGGAATTGCTCTGTCGCATCTTCCACGCGAACCAGCAGTTCATTCTCACCATCGACAATCGCATGAGAGATATCGAAGAAGAAGGGAATGTTTCCGCCCGTGTGCTTGCCGACCGACTGACCATTGACGAAAACTTCACATCGGTAATCCACCGCTTCAAAATTCAGCAGGAGTCGTTTTTCAGGGGATTTGCTGGCCTGGAATGATCGGTGATACCAGAGGGCTTCGCTTTCATCCAGCAACCGTTGTACTCCACCCAGCTTTGACTCCAGGCAATACGGAACCAGGATCTGGCCTTCCCAATGCGCAGGTTTTACGTGTTCTGTGATGGAAGTCACCGCATAATCCCAGTGCCCATTCAGATTGGTCCAGTCCTTCCGGCGGAGTTGCGGACGCGGATACTCCGTCCAGGCGTTTTCTGGAGTCACTTCCGCTCCCCAGTGGGTAATCAATTCGGAGACATAAGGTTTTGTGCTGCGGTGTGCTGGTGGGAGTGCGGGGATGTGTTCGCTGTCGACGACATGCACATCAATAAACTGTCCGCCACCGGTCTGGTGACAATGGACAGCAAGAATGTTTTTCCCTGTTTTCAGTGCGGAGCGGTCTTCCTCAGCGATGGGGACCACAACGAATTCCGTCGTGTATCCCTTGAGATTTGCCACAGGTTTACCATTGATGAAGATTTCAGCGTCTTCATCGTGATGTACAAGCAGGGCGGGTTTGGCGGGGACGGTTTCCAGCTCAAATGCTTTCCGCATCCAGATGTCATCAGTTTCCCATTTCGTGCCAACCCGAGCTCCCGGCGTACCACGGGTGCCAAAGCCGCCGTAGCCTTCTCTCCACCGACTGTCATCAAACTGTTCCTGCTGCCAGCCTTTTGCCGGGCGTTTGAGGATGAATTTCCAGTAATCGGAAATCTCCTCTCCGAAAGAGGCCGTGCACAGCATTGACAGCAATCCACAAGCAAGGAGTGTCTTTAAGTAGTTCATGCGTATTCCTGGTAATGGTTCCTGCCGAGATACTGAATCAGTTGCATGATTCACTGGTTTGGGTGTTTTGCTGGAGGTGAGGTCACAACCCGCTGTTTAATGATTTTTCCTGAGAATCGATTGGGGGACTGATAGTCTCCGGCAGCAGAGCGGTCATCGAAGCCCAGGCTGAGATCATCCTGTGGTTGCGAGGGGATCAGGCCCGGTGATTTCTGCTGCAGAGGTTTCTCATCATTGATTTGCAGGGTCATCGTCTGTTCGGTCAGGGTCGCAGTCAGATGGATCGTTCCCGACAATGGTTTGTCACTGATGAGACGGGAGACCGACTGATTCACCCGGACATCAAATGCTGGTTTCCCATCGATCATATGGAGAGCATAACCATGCTGATTTCCCCCCTGGGCCAGAATCACGCCCTGGGTGAGTTTACCTTTGACTGTGGCCTCGATTTTGATTTCGAGATTGGCGATCTGAGGTGTTGGAATGGGCTCATACTCTGTGACAGGTTCTTCCTTTTCCGGCTCCCAGATGACATTCACCCGTCTGGCCCATTCCGTCCAGGCTGCAGCCATCTTTTCGACTCGTTCCGGATCGGATTCTGCCAGATCTCGAGTTTCGCAGCGGTCTTCGGCCAGGTTGTACAATTCCCATTTGATTTCATGCGGCATTCGCTTGGACCAGACCAGTTTCCAGTCTCCCTGACGGAGTGCCCTGGCTCCCTGATGGTCAAAGCCTATTGTCCGTTCCGGCAGATGCTCGCCTCTCAGCAGAGGGAGCAGGCTGGTCCCTTCCAGTGGTTGTACGGCATTCCCGTGGACCAGTTCCGGATACTCCGCTCCCGCTGCTTCAATCAGCGTGGGCATAATATCCATCACATGCGCAGGTTCCCGGATCCAGTTGGGGACCTTGCCAAACCCTGCAGGCCAGTGAGCAATAAACGGTGTGCTGATGCCACCTTCATGGGTGAAATGCTTATAGAGCCGTAAGGGCGTATTCCCCAGGTTGGCCCAGGCACTTCCGTAAGATTGATGGGTTCCCCGCTGACCTGTTTTGCGAAGTTCTTCCCCCGTGCGGAGAGTGGTTGTTCCTTTGCGGGAAGTTCCATCAAAACCAAATGGTCCCCATTCATAGCAGGCACCATTGTCACTTAAAAACAGAACCAGCGTGTTTTCGAGATCATCCGTGTTTTTCAGATGATCCATGATCCGGCCGACACCTGCATCCACGCCTTCTACCATGGCAGCAAAAATCGCCATCCTCCTGGCGAGATCCAGCTGGCGTTCTTTGTCCAGGCTGTCCCAGGCTGGGTTAGGCTGTCCGGGATAACCATTGGCAATATCATCCCGGTCCACAGGAACCAGTGAGCGCGGTGTTTGTGTCCAGTGGTCTCCATTGATCAGCCCGAGTTTCTGCATCCGTGCATAACGTTCTTCCCGCAGGACATCCCAGCCACGCTGATAAACCTCATCATACTTGTCCGCTCGCTCCGCAGGTGCCTGAACGGGAAAGTGGGGAGAGGAATGTCCCAGGAACAGAAACCAGGGCTTGTTCGCCTTCTGACCCTGCCGGATGAATTCAATCGCATACTCATTGAAGACATCCGTGGCATAGAACTGCTCCGCAGGAGGATCGATCTCTTTCTGGCGGTTTTCCGGAAGACGGATGTAATAGTCCGCATCGTACTGATCATGGGAATGATCATCGGTGTAGCCGTAAAACTCATCAAAGCCTCGTTTGATCGGCCCAGTTTCCGGATGCATATGCCATTTTCCGACATAGTAGCAGCCATACCCGGCCGGTTTGAGAACCTCGGCAATGGTCGCACAGTTGTCGTTAAGCCGGCCCAGGTAACCCGGGCCACGATCTGGACTTGGTTTTCCCGTGGTAAAATCACCTATCCCTGCCTGGGAAGGATACAATCCCGTCATCAGGGAGGCACGACTCGGACAGCAGCGAGCGGAATTGTAAACCTGAGTCAGACGTGCTCCGCCCGCAGCGAGAGCATCGATGTTCGGTGTGCTGATTTCGCTCCCGTAGCATCCCAGATCAGAGTACCCAAGGTCATCGGCCAGAATCACGATGATATTGGGGCGAGAGTCAGATTTGGCGAGAGCACTTCCGGAAATCAGAAAACAGAGCACCAGCATGAGCAAAGAAGCTCGAACCAGGCCTGCAAAACCCGTGGATTCAGTGAGACGAGACATGGATCAGGCTTACCCCCTAGAAGATCCTGGAGCGTTCAAACTTCCTCATGACGAGGGAAATGATTCGGCAGGACATGTAAACAATTCAAGATACTTTAACGGAATGCCCTCCATTCACAATGAGAGGACTCGTCTGGGTCTTGAAAAATGTTGTCAACCGGGCTGAGTAGATTTTCAGGGGATTTTTTCAGCGATGTGACTGTCAATGAGCGATTTATGACCTGCTTCACTGTCAGAGAATGAGCGGGTTCGTCCAGTTCAGGTTCTGGTCTTGAGAGCCCGATTCGGTAATAGCTCGAGCTTATCTCCGTTTCCAGTGTTTGTTCTTATGAGGGAGAATTGGCAGTGACAGGAGCTTTCGGAACAGTCCCAGACTGTTTCGTAAGTGCAGGCTGGTGCCCGCCCGTAATGATTCTAGAACTGCGATGATAAGTCAGATAACCCCAGATCCATTGGATCAGGATGAGCATCCGATTCTCGAACAGTAAAATCTGAAACAGATGGATTGCCAGCCACAGGGTCCAGGCGAAGAAACCGCAAAACTTTTTTGTGCCAACCAGGGCTACAGCAGCCGACCGGCCAATCGTTGCCATGGTGCCGCGGTCTTTGTACTCGAAGGGTTTCTTGCTCAGCCGACCGCTCACTTTGTCTTCGATCAAACGGGCCACATATTCCCCCTGCTGAATCGCAACAGGGGCAAGCCCGGGAAGAGGTTTTCCAGATGCATCCGGGCAGTTGGCCAAGTCTCCAATCACAAACACATTCTCGTAGCTGCCTACACTTAACTGCTGTGTCACAGGAACACGACCAGCCCGGTCCACTTCCACACCACATTTTCCAGCGATGGTTTTACCCAGTGAATTGGCCTGGACTCCAGCCGCCCACAGGACTGTGTGAGTTGCGAGCAGTGTTTCCCCATCCGTGCCCGAAAGTTTGACATGTTCATCGGTCACCTCAGTGACTTTGGTGTGAGTGAGAATCTCGATGCCGCGCGAGCGAATTTTCTCCGCCGCTCGTTCACACAAATCAGGCGGATAGTGGGCCAGGACATGTTCAGCCGCTTCGACAATGATGATGCGGGCATCTTCCGGATTGATATGACGAAAGTCATGTTTGAGGGTATGGCGAGCAATTTCTGCCAAAGCTCCAGACAATTCAACTCCCGTAGGTCCTCCTCCGACTATCACAAAAGTCAGCAGGGCCTTACGCAATTCTGGATTCGACTGGCGTTCTGCTGCTTCAAAGGCCGAGTAGATCCGTCGCCGGATATCCAGCGCCTGCTCAATAGTTTTCAATCCCGGGGCATTGGATTCCCACTCATCTCTGCCAAAGTAACTGTGGGTTGCACCAGCAGCGGTAATCAAAAAGTCATAATCTAACTGACCATCTGAGAACAACACGCTCTGCCGGTCCACATCGATGTCAACGACTTCTGCCAGAAGCACTTCGCAGTTGGCCTGTTTCCGCAGAATGTACCGTAATGGAGAAGCAATGTTGGAGGGAGACAGACCACCTGTGGCAACCTGGTAGAGCAATGGCTGAAAGAGATGGTAGTTGTTCCGATCAACAAGAGTGACCCTGAGGTTTGCCCTCCTCAATTGCCTGGCAGCTGCCAGACCCCCAAAACCACCTCCAATAATGACGACATGCGGTTTTTGCGTCGAAGAAGTCTGCACAAATGGTTCCTGCATTCCATTGATCTGGCAATCACGATTCACTCGATCAGATTATAGCCAATACAACGACTGGAAACAGGGCATGAAACAAAACACCGTCACCATGTTCTGCAATAAGGAGGAAAAACAATCTCACCAGTATTAAGGAAAATCACCAACGAATGATTCCAGCAAAGTACTGGATGAACAGCCACCCTGAAACGACAAAAACCCCCCGTTTCTTAAACGGAGGGTTTGATCAGCAGCCAATAAAAACTGGGCGATGAGGGACTCGAACCCCCGACATCTTCGGTGTAAAAGATGTCAATACTCCA
>JAGQQT010000970.1 GCA_020426065.1 Planctomycetaceae bacterium
ATCTGGTGGAGCAGGGAAGTGACAAGCTGAGTGCCATGCTGCAGTACCGCACGCATGCCGCCAATGAGTCGATGTACAACACGCCGCCGACATTCGGCATTTACGTCATGGGACTGATCTTCAAGTGGATCCAGTCCGAAGGCGGATTGGCAAAGATGGCAGAAAAGAATGCCGCCAAAGCCAAACCACTTTATGACTATCTTGATCAGAGTCAGTTATTCAAACCGACTGCCGATGCGGAAAGCCGCTCTCTGATGAATGTCTGCTTTGTGACCGGAAACGATGACATTGATGCCAGCTTCATTGCCGAAGCCAAAGCGGCTGGATTTGATGGCCTGAAAGGTCATCGCAGTGTCGGTGGTATGCGGGCCAGTATTTACAATGCATTTCCTGCCCAGGGTGTACTGGACCTGGTCTCCTTCATGAAAGATTTTGAAAGCAAGAAACTGTAACGGGAATTCGATCCCCGCTACTTTCTCGCGAAGCGCCAGCATGTCTCTGCCGAAAGTTGCTATCGTAGGTCGCCCCAATGTCGGTAAGAGTTCGATCTTCAACTGGCTTGCTGGACGACTTGTCTCTGTTGTTGACCCGACCGCGGGAGTCACGCGCGATCGGGTTACGCAGCTGTTGCATCACCGTGATCGCTATTTCGAACTGATCGATACCGGCGGAATCGGTATCGTTGACAGCGATGATCTCTCAGAAGATGTCGAACATCAGATCGGCATTGCTCTGGATGAAGCGGATGCCATTCTCTACGTCGTTGATGGACGGGAAGGTGTCACTCCGCTCGATCGGGAAGTCTCCGAACAACTCCGCCCCATCGATCGTCCCAAGCTGCTGGTCGTCAACAAGTGTGAGTCCACCAAAACCGACCTGGAGCTCCCGCACTTTTTCGGGCTGGTTGATGGTGAAGCCATTCAAACCAGCGTGAAAGCAAATCGAAACCGCAACGAACTTCTCGAAGCGATTCTCGAAATCCTGCCTCCTGCTCAGGAAAATGAAGCGGAAGAAGGAGCGGAGCTTTCTGCGGAACCCGAAATGAAGCTGGCGATTGTCGGTCGGCGAAATGTGGGCAAAAGCACTTTCATCAATGAACTGGCCCAGACAGATCGCATGATTGTCAGTGAAGTGGCCGGCACCACACGCGACAGTGTCGATGTTCGTTTCGAACGGG
>JAGQQT010000971.1 GCA_020426065.1 Planctomycetaceae bacterium
ACTCCCGCTGAGATTCTTGATTTATCAAACTGGCGTTTGACTCTCCCCATCGATACGAAACACCCAGGATCCCCGGACGAAGTAGAGCAGCCGGAATTGAGTACGTATTTTGATCACCGGTATTTCTTTCCGCACGAAAGTGGTCAAGCGATTGTATTCAGAGCTCACTGCGGTGGGGGCACAACAAAAGGGTCCCGTTTCCCTCGTTGTGAACTACGGGAAATGGAAGCTGCCGGGACAGAGCGGGCGGAATGGAACACGAATGGAAAAGAAATCCATGTCTTGCAGATGGATGTTGCGATCACTGCGACACCTGCTCGAAAACAGCATGTTGTCTGTGTACAGATCCATGATGCTGAAGATGACCTGATGATGGTTCGCCTGGAAGGGAAGAAACTGTTCATCGAACGAAATCAGGTTGGTGATGTCCCGCTCGATAATGAATACCACCTGGGAGACCGCTTCCGCTTCAAAATCGAGGCGGGCAAAGGAACCGTTCGCGTATGGCATCAAGAGGAACTCAAAATGACATGGCTCATTTCACGCAAAGGATGTTATTTCAAAGCTGGCTGCTACACACAATCCAATCCCGAAAAAGGTGATGCTTCCGAATCCTTTGGGGAAGTCGTTATCTACAACCTGCAATTGGAACATTTGAAACCTGATCCGTCTATTGATTAGGAACCGGTTGCCACGTGAGAGGTGATACCTGTAATCCTTCTCTATTTCTTTCATTTCACTGAGCATGTCTTTATTCTATTTTTATTCCTTGTGAAACCACTTGTGAAAGGGATTGAATCTGGACGGTCGCATCCTTCGATTCCTTATGCTTTTGACTGCCTCATGGGTTGTGATGACGTTTACCCATGAGATGGGGCACATTGTGGGAGGAACCTGTTGCGGAGGGACGTTGAAATCGGCGGACCTGTGGCCGTGACATCTGCCTTACAGCATTTTTGAGCCCGATCCACATCCACGGATGACTCTCTGGAGCGGGCCGGTGCTGGGCGTTATTGTTCCGCTTGTTCTGGCGGCAGTGATTCAACGGCAGTGGATGTGGTTTATTGCCAACTTCTGCGTTCTGGCAAACGGAGCGTATCTGGCCACTGCCTGGTTCTCTGGTGATCGTTATCTGGACACACCCAAACTGCTGGAACACGGGGCCAGCCCCATCACG
>JAGQQT010000972.1 GCA_020426065.1 Planctomycetaceae bacterium
GGCGATCACGACGAAGCGCGATTCACGGAGCAGTTCGGGAATTCGTTCTGCTGGCCAGATTTCATCCACGATGCCTGGCAGGGGATCTGGTTGAGGATCCACGCCCCGAATCGTCATGCCGAAGCCACTGGCCCGGCGGGCCACTTCCCGGCCAATCGCTCCCATGCCGATGATGCCGAGGGAGGTATCTGCCAGATGAATGTGGGCATGATCCACTGCAGTGACAACTCCGGGAGCGGAGACGAAATCAGTTTTGGCCTGCGGGTCCCCCACCGGACTCCATTCGTGCCGGAGCTGCTGGTCCCGGTAGCGGTGCAGGTTGCGGGCAAACATGATGATGTAGCCCATGACGTGATCGGCAATGACATCAGAAAACAGGCCCCGCATATTCGTGACCGTAACCGGATGGGCGATCAGTTCTGGAAACAGATAGTGCTCCAGGCTGGCCGTGGGGGACTGGATCCAGCGAATCTGGCCAGCAGCCGCCAGGAGTTCCGGTGTGATTTTGCCGTAAAAGGCGTCGGCATCGGCAATTTCCCGGCGAGCGTCTGCCGGAGTGGGTGCCCTGACAACCTGCAAACCCGGTGCAATCTCACAAATCCGCTGGAAGCGAGCGTCGTCAATGGGCGGAAAGATCAGTAATTTCATGGGGAAACCATCGGAGTCAGGGGGTTACCAATTGAAATATTCTGTCGGTTCGGGACAATAAATGAAGAGGAGTCCAGTGGAGAAACACTGGAAGATCAGGAGATCATCAAGATTGAGAGCAGCATCATGAGTTGGTTACCAAAACGATCTGTCGTAGTCCCGATCGATTTTTCCGGGGAATCCGAAGCGGCCATCCGCACGGCTCTGGAACTGGTCGATCAGCCTCAGCATGTGCACGTGGTTCACGTGATGTTTCCGCTCGATATTATCAGCCCGGGAGCTGCCTGGGGAGCGGATGAGGAACTGGATCGGGAGCAGGCAACGAAAGATCATGCAGAAAAGTTCCTGAAAGAACTGAACGTCGACGGTGTGACGATGCTGACCCGTATGGGAGATCCGGGAACGGAAATCGCAGATTATGCCCGCTCCATCAATTCGGATCTGATCGTGATCCCCTCGCACGGATATCATGGAATCAAGCGGGCACTGCTCGGTTCGGTCACTGAACGGGTTTTGCG
>JAGQQT010000973.1 GCA_020426065.1 Planctomycetaceae bacterium
CAGAGGCAGAGATTCAGCTATACTCTCACGCTGCCCCTCTGGGGGAATCACTCCGCACGAATGAATCCAGTCAGGTACGAGTCGACCTGGTCAGCCAGACGATCGATGCCTTTCGTGTCAAAGTCGTTGAAAAAACACCAGGGACCGAAAATGGCCAGGCCTTTCAGGAAGTCCGACATTACCTCACGGTGACCTTTCCCCCTATGAGTTATCATCAGCTCCACACCACCATGCCTTATCCGGCGATGCCGGAACCGGTCACCAGTTTTGGAGCGGCGGTGCTGAACAACTCCGCTTATTACTACGGAGGTCATACCGGAAACGCTCATGAATACTCAGATGACGGACAGGGGAAAACACTGTTTCGTCTGGAACTGAAACCGGGAAGTGAATGGGAGTCGCTGGAAAAAGGCCCTGGTCTTCAGGGACTGGCGCTGGTGGCCCTGAATGGCAAGCTGTACCGCATGGGTGGCTTCACTGCGAAAAATAAAGCGGGAGAAGATCATGACCTGTGGTCTCAGGATGATTTTGCCGCTTACGATCCGAAAACAAACCGTTGGGAAGACCTGCCGGCTCTCCCTGAACCTCGTTCTTCGTTCGATGCCGCGGTGCTGGACGGGAAAATCTACATCGTAGGTGGCTGGATGCTGGCCGGAGCAGGAGAAGAGTCCTGGCATCAGACTGCCTGGCGTATTGATCCTGCGAATATCGAAGCAGGCTGGGAACAGCTCCCCACACCACCCTTTCAGAAGCGGGCGTTATCAGTTGCTGCATTTGATGGCAAGCTGTACGCGATTGGCGGAATGACTTCTGAAGGACAGCCAACACGGGAAGTTTCCATCTATTCCCCACAGACACAACAATGGGAACGGGGACCGGCTCTGCTGGGGCATGGAATGACCGGCTTCGGAACCTCTGCATTTGCCCAGGCAGGAGCTTTGTATGTCTCCGCCTTCGACGGCACACTGCAGCGGCTCTCAGCGGAGGAAACGAAATGGGAACTGATCGGTCAATTTGAGAACGCTCGATTTTTTCATCGCATGCTTCCGGTCGGTGATCAACAACTGTTGATCCTGGGGGGATCCAATATGTCGGTGGGCATATTTGACGAGCCGGAGCTGCTGGATCTGTCAAAACAAAACTGATTGCTTCAAAGAATCTCTGG
>JAGQQT010000974.1 GCA_020426065.1 Planctomycetaceae bacterium
CCTTTCCATCCTGAACATAAAAGTAATAATCCCAATCTCGCCCCAGGTTCATGAGAATACGGAAAGAATGGCCTGTCCCTAAGGGGATCACTTTTCCGGTTCTGTCTCTGAGTATGGCCCCCGTTTCCTTCAGCATCAGCTCGAAGGCACCCACAAACTCAAAATCTAGCTTGCGTAACATATAAATCCTCATAGCTATGATGGCGAAGATAACTAAATACTGGCCACGTTGGCCCCGAAGTCAAACTCTACTCCTGGGTTGCTGACTCCCGCTACAACGGCTTTCTTCTGATATTGCGCCGCGACTATGTCGTTTGATAGGTTCAGATATGCCAATTGCCGGAATTCCTCTATGAGGTCATCCAGGCAATCAATCCCGATTCCTCTTTGAACAGCGGCAGTGATCACGAACGCGGCAGCCATCTTGGCGGCCCGTGAGACATCGATATCACCTTTTCTGAGCTTCCGCTGCAGCATCAGCGGTTCATTGCCTGCTTCCCGGATCATTTTCTCACGGATGAGTTCCCAGAGCGGGTGAATGTCACATTTGGACTGATGGTTATTCTTCCGATCTGGAGTTTGCGCCAGTAAACGGAACAGTGGGCGAGTTGTATCAACCAGAAGCTGATGCAGAACCGATCCCAGGCACTTGATAACATTGTCTACTTCCGTATTCTGCCACTTGGCAAACCAATCCCGGTAGATCCTGATCTCAACACGGGTCGCCCCTTGGGGGGCCATTTCTTTCCAACGAAAAATCTGCATGGCAGCATGATATTCTGGATCATTCTTATACCTCACCTCCTGCAGTTTATCGTAGATCTGCATCTGCACCGACTTACGATTCCCCAGGGTAAAGCTGGTTGCGGCCTCTCCGTCGTAGCGAAACTGAATTGCTCTTGAAGAAGCAATAAATTGTCGTTTTTCACAAAGCTCCAGTAGCGTGCTGGCCTGAATACCTGGCAGATCAACACAGACATCGAGACGCCTCAACCACTCATCAGTCAGCACTCCACCAAGGCTTGCAATAACTCGGCTTATCCAGCCACGGACAGCCAGTGCACCATTCAAGAGGCAAGCCCGACCGGGAACCGTCAGGGAGAAGTTACTCAACTGCCGGGTCGCATTCTCCCGAAAGTCCAACC
>JAGQQT010000975.1 GCA_020426065.1 Planctomycetaceae bacterium
GTTCGGCAGATCAACTTCAGCAGTACCATCCATACGCATAGTGTTGTCCTGCGCGACATACGAAGACCATTCATCTAAAGAAATACCACCCCCAATCTCTTCATCCCAGAAGTCATCGTTACGAACAATATGTATATCGTATCCCATTGAATCCTCCGAATTAAACTCGCATCGTTCTCAATCACTCCGCCACCGCTCCGGCCCGATGGGCTCAGCAGTGGGCGTGAAAACAAACCAGGGGATGCCATCGCAATCGGCGAAAAAACAGAGCGGGCCGCAAGCGGGAACTAACCGTTGGGTGAGTTCCAGAATCAGACACAAGTCACCATGACATCCGATCCACTTCTGTGGAGCGGTGTCTGTGACATTTCCGTTGACGATCAGGTAGGTCTCAGGAGTGAGAGAGGCCGGAAAAGGAGGATTCGCCTCCAGAGGAACCTGTGCCCGTGATTCCAGAGCATACTCAAAACTGTCCTGACGGCAAGCCCGCTGCAGAACGTGATCCGGAATGGAAACCAGTGCGTCCTCAATTTCGCTCGCAAGAGGAAACCTCCCGCATAAGGAGCTCTCGGGTAAATCAATTCCACACTTCCGCCCCCACTCCAGCATTTCCTCAGTCACCGGCGCGAGTAGATACGAGATGCTCATGATCTGGAAACTTGTCCGGAGTTGTTGTCTTCATCTGATACGTAAAATGGCTCCATTCCAGACTGCCGAACCACGCCCTTCGTTCCGCTTTGCTTCACTTTGGGCGTACCACGATGATGGCAAACGTTTTACCCTTCAATCAGCGCCGTTGCTCCTGCGGCCAGAAGCTCCTCGGCAATGGACTGGCCCAGGGATTCAAAAGGTTGTTGCCAGCTCAGGTCTGCCGGGTCTGTTTTCAAGTCTGCTGGCGGGAGAATGGTGCGCGAGGCCTGCACCATGGATGTTCCGAGTGGATCGAGGACAACTCCACTGATGTGGAGCTCGCCCGCATCGTTCCAGTGACAGTCGACTCCCACGGGAGCGTGGCAGCCAGCTCGCAGTGTCCGTAACAATGCCCGCTCCGCCAGGGCACATTGCCAGGTAGGGGAATCGCTAATGGCAGCCAGAATGTTCCGGATCTCCACATCTTCGGAGCGGCATTCCAG
>JAGQQT010000976.1 GCA_020426065.1 Planctomycetaceae bacterium
TTCCGCTCTCAATTCCTGACCGCTGCCGGAGGTCCACTGGTCAACCTGGCAATCTGCATGCTGATCTTTCCGGCTCTCCTGTGGATTCCCGGTGGCTCTGAAGCCTTCATGCCACTCGCGCTGCCAATCACGAGCCTGTCGGCCAACTGGGGACAGGACCTGCTGGTGTTGACCTTTTTTGTCAACTGGTTGCTGACCATCATCAACCTGCTGCCGATCTATCCGCTCGATGGCGGAAGAATGATGGAAGCCTGCCTGATGGGTCACGGCACTGCCCATGACCGACGGAGTCTGTGCCTGAAGATCGGCATGTTTGCCGCCCTGGCAATCGCGATCGGCGGCTTGCTGTATGACAATGTCTGGATCGTCGCTTTTGGAGCGTGGATTCTGGTGCTGAACCTGATGGAATCCGCTCAACTGCAGCAGGCAGAACTCTATGATGAATCCTTCATGGGATATGATTTTTCCCAGGGATACACCTCTCTGGAACGCAGTTCTCATGCGAGTGCCAAACCGGTTCGCAAAAGCATGTGGCAGCAATGGCAGGAAAAACGTCGGGAAGAAAAACAGCGCCAGCAGGAACAGCAGCAGCAACTGGAGGCCGCTCACCTCGATGAGTTGCTGGCCAAAGTTCACGCACAGGGCGTGCAGTCGCTGACTTCCGAAGAACGAAAGTTCCTCAACCGAGCCAGCCGGAACTACCGCACCCGCAACGGCTGAGTCCACAGGAGTTTTCGGACCAGTTCTACAGTTTCAGTCCATAAAATCGGGCTGCTGTTCCGCCCCAGATCTGTTCCTGTTCGGATGTGGAAAGCTGTGAAATGGTTTCCTTTAAGGCCTGGTGGACCTGTTCATAACTGCCGGCCAGTTCGCAGACGGGCCAGTCGGAACCATACATCAGTCGCTCCGGACCAAACGCTTCCAGGGCAATCTCGATGTACGGTTTGAGATCAGCGGGAGTCCAGTTCTGCCAGTCCGCTTCCGTAACCATGCCAGACAATTTGCAGTAGACGTTTTCGCATTGGGCTGCCGCACGGAAATTCTGCTCCCAGTCTTCAAACGCCTGGTCTTTGATTCTCGGCTTGGCCAGATGATCAATCACCAGGGGCAAGGTGGTGCAGT
>JAGQQT010000977.1 GCA_020426065.1 Planctomycetaceae bacterium
CCATTCCAGCGATGAGATGTGTACGAAAACTTAGTTGCTCATCATAGACAGAATGAATTTTCAAAACTGGAGCGTAACTCAGGAAATAGAATAAGACGATCAGCATCAAAATGGCTGGCACCTGGATCATCCGTGATTTGAGTGTTGTCATTTCAGCTTCCTTGTCGTTTTATGAGGGGCAGCAGAAGAGCCCTGGTTTTTACCACTCATCCTAACCTGCTCCCCACAGCAATGTCACTGTAGAATTCTAGGCACATGATGGGGGGAAGGGACTAGGCTGTGAGAGATTGGGCGACAACAAAGACGATGATGAAGGTGACAAAAGCGAGCATCAGATAGATCAGAAAAATGCAGAGTTCCACCAGGCAGGCTTTCAAAAACGAGAGCTCGAATCTCGCACCAATGATCAGGGCATGAAATGCTAAGGCGATGGGAATTCCGAGGAGTGCGCTGATGTCGGATTCTCCTCTTTGGGGTAAACTCCCGTAGAGTGCAAGTCGGAACAGGATTGACTGGATTATCGAAATCAACAAAATCAGAAAAGCCGTGCCCACCGATGATCCAAAGCTGGCATCGATATTTGCGATCCACTTTAGAGAAGCACGCAAGACCACAGTGTACACAAGGAGGGCGATCCCCATGCCGATGCCGAACGCGATGATTAACACAATGAGGGCGATTGGATTGGGTTGAGCACCTTGAGCGAGCACGGTGACAGGCAGATTCATTGAGTGATTCTTTACTGGAGACTGGGTAGATATGGCACGGCACGCTGACAATGCCATTCATGACTTCAGGCAGGAGTTACATCATGTCACGGATCTCAGAATAACAACGAGGAATTCGCAGAGCATGATGCCGCCAATGATCTGCCACGCCAGTTGAGGCGCTACGGGGTTGGCATCCTGAGCAGACGAAGACTTCTTCTTCTTTCTCGATGACGATTTTTTCGAGGATTGTCGTGCAGGAAGAGCCTCGTCAGGAAAGCTCTGGAGATCGAGATCCTCGAATGAATCCAGGTCCCCACCGAAGTCGTCGTTCTCAAGTTTGCGACGAGGACGCGGAATTTTGATGATCGTATCGCACCCTGGACACCGCATCTTCTTGCCTGCAGCGCT
>JAGQQT010000978.1 GCA_020426065.1 Planctomycetaceae bacterium
TTTTCATCCACACTGGTCAGCAGCTCAATTTTCCGCTCAGCCGTCTGCAGAGTTTTAAAGCACTGCTTCAGCAGTCCCGTGCCCCGTTCAAACTGGGTGAGCGATTGCTCCAGTTCCAGTTCCCCTCCTTCCAGCTGCTCGACGATCTGCTGCAATTCCGCCAGCGCTGCCTCGAAGGGCAGGGATTCTTCCTCGGTTGCTGCAGACTTTTTCTTGGCCATGATCTGTCACTCTCTGATGAATCTGATGGAATCCACCTGCACTGTTTTATTGGACGTTCAACAACAAACACTTGCGGCTCATTTTATGGAATCATTTCTACTCTGCTCAATGGAAGACACCGTTGCGTGGGCCGTTCCATCGCTCAGAACGGTGCGGATCTGTTGTCCCGGCTGCAATCTGCTGACCGAGCGGATGGTTTGTCCGGTTTCCACATCCTGAATCAGTCCGTAACCTCGCTGCAACGTTTTGAGTGGGCTGAGGGCATCGAGCTGTGCACTGACTTTACTCAATTCCTGACGACGTTCCTCAATCAGTTTCCGACTCAACTGCCCGAGCCGGAAATCCCACTCATCGAGCCGTTGCCGCAGGCTGCTGAACAGTTCCCGTGGCCGGGAAAACGGACGTCGGTCTGCCAGGGCGGAGAGCCGATATCGTGCCTGCTGAGCCTGCTGCTTCAAGGCCCGCAGCGCCCGCTGCCGGATCCGCTCCAGCTCTGCCTGCACATCTGCCACATCAGGGACCGCATGTTCAATCGCTTCTGTGGGCGTGAGTGCCCGAAAATCGGCCACGAGATCAGAAATACTCACATCAATTTCATGACCGACCGCCGAAATCACCGGCACGGTTGTCCGCACAATCGCCCGGGCCACCACTTCCTCATTGAAGCACCACAAATCTTCCAGGCTGCCTCCGCCGCGTCCGGTTACAATCACATCCACTCCGGGTATCCGCGTGGCAATGTCCAGTCCTTCCGCAATCCGGATGCCTGCCCCCTGTCCCTGCACCGGAACGGGAATCACAATCACATCGGCCAGCGGCCAGCGTCGCGTCAGGACCTGCAGCATATCCCGAATGGCCGCTCCAGTCGGGCTGGTGACCATGGCAATC
>JAGQQT010000979.1 GCA_020426065.1 Planctomycetaceae bacterium
CACCTCCTGCAGCAGGTTCTGGATCTTGTCCCGAAATTCTGCCTGGATTCCATAGATTCGCTGTCGCTGTTCATCGTCCAGGCCAACTTTGCCATAGTAATTGGGCAGTCTACCTTTCAGGGCAGTTCCTTCAGGTGCAGTGGCTTTCATCTTCTGGGCTGGGACAGCATCGGTCAGGATCAGGAGAGTCATCATCAGTGCAGCTGCAGCCAGTAAGCGCATGGGGAGCCCTTTCATTGAAGCAATATGTGTTGAAAGTTTGAGGCAATAATTTAATTGCCAAGCGTCCACTATTGCTGCGGGGTTGTCAAGCGTTCAGTCGGGAAGGGGTTCGGTAGCGCATAAAAAAACCACACATTTGGAAACGTGTGGTTCTGGATTTGTTTGTGCTGTGAAAGAGACGCCTCAGGAATTCATTGCCATTTGAGCAGGGGCATTTCCTTCAATCAGGGCCACCAACTCATAAAGTTCATTGAGTTGATCCCGACGGTTGGCAACGGTTTCCGGGGTCGGGTCTTCCCGGCGAAGGCGGACGGAGCTGGTGACGAACCGCAGACCTTCAAGAAGAAGTTCCTGTTGCCGACCGGTGATTTCCACATGCAAACGGTCTGTTGTGGACATGGTTTTATCCTCAAGTATCGCCGCGGCCACCGACCTTCCTGATACGGGTTGCGGAGTAATGTCAAATTCTGTCGTCGTGACGGGAGTTCGTCCAAACCGGACGCAAGGTTATCGTAGCAAGTGCCAGACCAAACTCAACACATTCGTGGGAGAAGTCCTGGATCAGATCAGATTTGTCTGTTGAAGTTCTGATTCCCGAAGTTGGGAAAAGGAAATGACGACTGGCAAAACGGACCTGAAGTTACTCATTAGTTATCGAAATGATCCAACAGAAACTTGGCCGGGAAATCCTGTGTACGCAAGACAGTTATAGGTTGGGCGTTGCACAAAAATTGCAAAGACACTGTAACCGTTACCAAATTTGAAAATCGTGATTGAATTGGCTCAAGATTTTGCATTAACCCGCAGGCTGCCTTCCCGGAAGGCCTCGGCCATGGCTTTAGGAATTTCAGCTTCGGCCAGCACAACCAGGGCCCGGTTTTCC
>JAGQQT010000097.1 GCA_020426065.1 Planctomycetaceae bacterium
CAGTTACCAATCGTAAGATGCCTACGTAAACAGGGGGGCACAAGATACCGTAAGGGGTACTAAACAGACTGGTTTCGCAGTTTACAGTGCGTGCAACAAGTCCAGGAAATCCGCATCTCCAAAGACGTCATCTGCCACTGATCCAGCAGCCGTTTCAGACATCATCATTGGCGGTGCAGAAGCAAAGCTGCCAATCTTGATGTGCTGCCAGTTTGCCGTGGAAGACCACTGTTGAATCTGCCGCGTAACGAAAGTCGTTCCATTCGATTCAGCAGAATGCCATCGACTCAGGGAATCTCTCACCAGAATATCGGCAATTCCATCTCCATTACTGTCCCCCACGCCAATGTTGAGGACAGGAGAGGTGAACATGGAAGTTCCCCAGGGGGCGAATCCAAAACGTGAATGGGCAACATCCGCTAGCCCGACGGTCCACTGCTGCTGATCGGTGAGGATCGCAAAGTCATCGTGCATGTCGGCATCAAAGTCACCCACAACCAGGGCATTCAACGCGCCCGGCAGGGTTGCTCGACGCCAGACCTGAGAGTCAAATTCGTTGCCCTGTGACAAAGCGACAACAAACGATCTCTGGTTCATATCGGTGAGGACATTGAATACTCCGAGAATGTCATCCGACTGATCACCATTGAAATCGCCAACTGTGATATTGGTAATCGTTCGGGTGATATCCCATTTTTCCCAGGCAGCTCCGTAACTGAAACTGGTGCCGGGGATGTCTGATTTGGCAACCCACCAGACACCGCCCTGGTTCAAAATTGCCAGGTCATCTCCGTTGACTCCATCAAAGTTTCCAACGTATGTCGACCCAATCCCTGAAAAATCACTGTACTTCCCGTATTCATCCGGAAGGAACTGAGTTCCCGTCGATTCATAAACCCAAAGCCGGGCCTGAACCCCTGACTGGAAGATGCCGATCAGATCGGCCATGCCATCGGCATTGAAATCGCCGACATGAATAGCATTGACTCCCGTTGTTCTGAGCGTGGTCCACAATGAGAAATTAAAGTGGCCATCAATTGTCGCAATCCCAGCATAGACTTCTCCATTCGTCAAATAGAATGCGACATCCTCCCGGCCATCACCATTGAAGTCACCCTGGAATGACTCCAGAATATTCGCGTCGGGAAACGCGGTTTCTTGAGCCAGCGTTGTCGTATACGTTCCCATCCCATCGCGTTGAGCCAGCCAGAGATTTTCATTGACAAAGCCCAGCAAAGAAGAGGGCAATGCCGGCAAGGGGGTAGCGGTGGGATCGGTCAGAGTCATCGAGATATCGATCTGAGCTTCCGGCCCCGCTCCTAAGCCCGGGTCATCGACGACCAGCGAAACATCGAGGTTTGTATCCATCAGCGTTCCAAGACCTGCATTCGCAATCAGGAAGACCTGGTTGCCTATGATTTCAAATAAACCAGAATCCGGTCCTGCCAGACTCACCACATTATTGTGTGGGCCAGCATCAACATCGGTCACGGAAAAAGTTTCGACATACACCCGGTTCGTATTATTCACGTTGACTGGAATGGTCGAAGTCACATTCGTGACACTCAGGGCAGGGGCTTCATTCACGTCTGTGATAGATATGGAAAGCATTTCCTGATCATCAGGTGTGCTACCCACTCCAGAGTCATCTACCTGAACCGTTACGTCGAGTGATGGATTGGTTTCGAAGTCCAGAACGGTTCCCGCCTTCAGGAATAATTCCATTCCGTCGATCTCAAACAGGGCCGCATCGGCACCGGTCAGGCTCAAGGCATTCATCCCCAGGCCATCATCGTTAATGACAATGTCTGCCGCTTTGATTCGTGGGGTAGTTGCGGCATTTTCAGCAAGTGACATGATCGCGGGAGTCAGCGTGAGGGTGGGTGGCTGATTGACTGCTTCAAACCCGAAATCCAGAGTCGAGTTAATATCCCCGCCCGGCTCCGTGCCATAGTCGAGCGTAATGGCAGAAGAAGCGGTTCCGAACAATCCGCCGACTGGTGCACCGTTATCGTCATTGTCAACATTGTTGTCAGGGTCGACTGTTCCAGGAATGGAAGCCAGACTCGACAGTGGACCCGAACTGGTGATGACTTCTACCAGGTAGTTTCCAGGAGCGATGTTGGTGAATTCATAACGACCATCCTCTCCGGCCATGTTCGAAGTAGTCGTTGTGGCAATAGGACTGCCATCTTCCAGATCCAGAACGCCACTCCCTCCATCCAGATACAGATTCACGGTGACTCCATTCACGCCAGTGTCAGTCCCTTGCTGGTAAGTCGTGTTGGCATTTGCTTCCTGCCAGACGGTTCCGCTGAGTGTGAGTGATTGAACACTGGTCTCGGTAGGATCTGCAGCACCACCAACGTTGGGGTCATCTGTCAGGACGGGAGCAAGGTCAACCGCGGTAATCGTCCCTTGAGCAGAAAGACTGCCAGGAAGACCCGCGCCAGTGCCAACAGTGGCCTGGAAGCGAACCTGGACCGAGGAAAACGCGGGCAATGTCCCGAGATTAATTGCTCCTGTTCCGGTTCCGCCACCAGGCGCTGGAACTGCCACACTGAGGGACTCAATCAGTCCGCTCGAAGCTCCTGCAGACTCCATGAGGTCAGCAGTTGGGTTGTAGCGGGAGGCCAGGGCCAGTGAAGAACCCATGAGGCCGTCAGCGGTGTGAGACACGCCGAGTACGTGACCGAATTCGTGCATAACGACAGTCAGCAGATCGACCTGACTGACAGCCGAGCCGTTGGTGAATTCGACGTCATCACCGAGGGTGGAATCGATAAACCAGCCAAAGTCGGCTCCGTTATCATCAATGCGGATCTGATTGCCGAGAGTGATTCCCAGTAAGCCATTGCCCAGAGATGCCGCCTGGATATCAACACCCTGCAGAAGGGCGATTTGCTCAGTTGTGAGTCCGATTGCTGCCCACCGGTTAATCGCTTCAGCGACTGCTGCATCCAGTTCAGACTGGGTCAGACCATCACCAGCAGGACCCACGGGGCCAATATCGCCAGGATCCGGTGTGGGCTGTGTCACTACAAGTGGGTTCGGACGGGTGGTAGCGTTAGGAGCGGTGGGCGCACCGTTACCGACAAATCCATCGCTTCCAGCGGCAAGGTTGACAAATGATGGGCCAGTTGAACTAGGGTTCACAGCGTTGAGGTAGTTTTGAGCAGAAATATTATTACCGCCAACATAGCCTTGGAGGTTGACGACCGCGTTAGCGCCAAACTCTTCGAGCTGTATCCCGGGACCGCCAGCAAAGGTTGGGTCGCCTTGGAACGAGTTTCCGTTGATTTCGCCGTCAAACCTTGCCTGATTCCGGACCGTTATCAACAGACCGGGCGTAAACGTGAAGTTTCCATCCGGCTGAGTGTTCGTATTACCTTGAATGATTGCGCTGTAGTCCGGCGCCGATCCGGTCGCAACTGCTTCCTCAACGATGATTTGCACAGGAACAAAATTGTTGTTCATGGTGACGCTGTTATTCGTCAGCGACAGCCGGGTCTGGCCACCTGCTCCGGCAATCCCGATATCGTCATGAATAGAGCTGAGCAACTGCACGTTCGCCGTCGTGTTATTCGTGATGGTGACATCCATCAACCCGGTGCTGGCGTTGTTTGCGATAACCGCGAACGGACCATTGGTATCGTCCGTGAAGAAGTTGTCCTTGACGGTGAGGTTTCCAGAACCTGTGTTATCGACCTGGAAAATGACAAGGCCGTCGCCCGAGTTACTTTCGAGGAAGCGGGAATTCTCGACTGTCAACTGGATGTCGGAGGTTGTACCCAGCGAAATGGCCTGAATGCCTTCTGCCTGGTTGTCATCGAAAATGGACTTGGTGGTCGCGCCCGCCGTCCCGGTAACCAGTGCAACGATTTGAGCTGAACCGTCAGCTACGAGGAGGATGCCTTCTTCTCCGAAGTTGCCGACGGTCGCCTTATTGTCCTGAAACGTGGTATCGAAGATGGTGAGGTCCGACTGACCCGTGGTGTTGAGCAGGTCGATACCGCTTTCATTGTAGGCATCGAACAAGCTGCGGCGGATGAAGTTATCCCCGGTCAGTTCACGGAACAGGATGCCGTTCTCTTCGTTGCCATCACCAGCATTGAGAATCATGCTGTCGTCCATGACGAAGTTGACGACGGTGTTGGCATTAATACCGTGCGTGCCGGTTTCCGCAATGGTGATATTCTTCAGGGTCAGGTTGGTGACGGTCGTGGCTTGAATTCCATCATCACCAATGTTGATGTTGCCGTTGGGACTGGCAGCCGTCGTTGTGGCCGGGTTACCGATGGTCATGTTCTGCAGCGTTATGTTGTTTGAGTTGGTAATGACCACGCCATCGCCGGTCATGCTCTGGATGATACCGCCGGAGTCATTTCCCCCCTGAGTTGCCGTGGAGCCGTCACCCGTGATCGCGAAGCTTGTGGCATTGACCCCATTCAGCACGATGCCGTTTGTGCCGCCGTTGGCATTAACGGAGCTGAATGAAAAAGTTCCAGTGCCGGTATTCAAGTTAATGGCTGTGGCGTTGGTCGCATTCACAAGCATATTCGTGATACTCGCGGAACCAAAGTTCGTCCCAGACAGCGCCGTACCACCAGTTGACGTCAGATTCAGGCCTCGTACGTTGTTGTTGGAGGCGAGTGTGACGTTGCTGCCACTGGCGCTGGTCAGAACTGGGGCGATGTTGTTGTTACCAACGACCAGGTCGAAGAGTGTGAACGCGTAACCGTCCCCAATCAACTGCTGATTGTTTTCCAATTGGAAACCACCCGCGTAGTTGACACCGGTTTCGTAGACGAAAATTGTGTCTCCAGGGGCGTCAACGTCGCCAGCACCACCTGCACCGTTGACCGGAGCCAGGCTGTTGAAAGGATTGTTGAACGAACCATCGCCGCCACCGGGCGCTGAGTTATCCACGAACCAGACCATGCTGGAGATGCTGAACGTCACCTGTCCAGTGCTGACGAGACCATCGGAGTCGAGTACGTTGTAGCGAAAAATATCGGTTCCGTTGGTCCCCGTAGCTGGCGTGTAGGTAAAACTACCGTCGGCGTTTACTGCAAGCACGCCGTTAGTGGCAGTTCCCCCGATATCAGTAACGCCGGTAACCGTAAATGCCCCTCCGGCATCGATGTCAATATCGTTCCCCAGCAGACCGCCAACCGCGTCCAGCGTCCGTGGCGTGTTACCAATGACGTTATAGGAATCTGCAAACGCGGCAACCCCAATCTTGGTCGATCCCGGCACGAAGTTTGAATTCGGATCGAGCGGGTTGGAAAGCACAACGCTCGTGGCGTTGGTATTGCCCGTGTTGCTGAGGGTCGCCAGATAGGTAATGCCGTCGCCTGCCTGCACGGATCCCCCAACCTGATCGTCCAGGCTGGCCCCGAGGACCGCAGCCAGGAGCGTACGGTCTTCCAGACATTCCAGGTAACTCTGCGAGTTACTGGGCCTCTGGAACCTACGTCGAGTGGAAACGCACAGCGATTTGTTACGAGGCCGTCTTGAAAAAGACGGCAAAAAACGACTTGTTAACCAACTGCGAATGCGAGCTGACATGGGCATTGACCTGATCTGTGCAGAACCTCTTCATAATCAATCCGGAGAGGCTCCTGAAGTGAGTGTGACACCTGGCGCCCGATCACATCCAGGAGATCAGGAAGAAGCAGTAATAAGACATTCAGAGAGAACAGAATCGTCGAACGGTTGCCAAACGCAGGGAATTGGCACTTAGAAATTACGCATATCCCTCTGGCAAATGCAATTGAAGATATACAAAATTCACCCACTATAGTAGAAAAATGACGGGACCTCAGTAATGGAGTTGCCCACACAAACAGGTGATTGATAGGAACACTTGAACGGGCAATTGAATACGCGAGTGGTAAAGCTGCCATGTCTTGTAAACTTTCAGAATCCCTTCGATGTCACCATCATTCCACTCGAAGGCATTTGTGGATATAGATGTCAGGAATTCTGCTCAGTCATCAATACGTGACATCTGAACTCACTCGTGAATCACTCGCCAGGGATCATCGAGCCGCGGTGGTGATGCGGTTTTCCGGGGCAGGTCGGTGGTCATCGTTACCCGAAAGAAATTCAGGGGCCATGAACCTGTACCGAGAGCGAACGGTCAAGGCGTAACCGTATCCGCAGTAAACGATTAAAGCAGCCGAATGCTTGCATGATTGTTGTATTTGGGAATCTGATGGTTAGATTACTGGAGTGGCTCCGGCTTCATCAAATTGAAAAGGTTGCTTCAGGCCATGAGAACTAACGGTAAGTGCTGACCCACTGGGAATACAATGATGCCTGACCTTAACATCATCCAGTCTCTGATTGTGCTGAGCCTCTGTTTGATGACGGCACATTCGGGTTCCGCTGCGGAGCAGACGGCTCCGTCGTTTCAGAATGACATTGTTCCAGTGCTGACTCGCTATGGGTGTAACTCAGGTGGCTGTCACGGGAAGTTGGCCGGGCAAAATGGATTCCGACTTTCGCTGAGAGGATTTGCACCTCAGCAGGATTATGAGTCGATGACATGGGAGAGTCGGGGACGGAGGATTTCCCCCCTGGCACCACTCAACAGCCTGTTGCTGCAGAAGGCAATTGGTACAGTTCCCCATGGAGGCGGTCGACGATTTGATATTGATTCTCCGGCTGCTCAATTACTCGTGGACTGGATTAATGAGGGCATGCCGGGACCTGATATTGATGAACCTGAATTCTTGAGCCTGTCAATCTCGTCCACTCCAGACCAATCCGTCTTGAAGCCAGGTGAATCTGTTACCCTCAAGGTTATTGCTGCTTACAACGATGGCACCCAGCGCGATATCACGTGGCTGACTTCGTTTGCGTCCGGTGATCCGACCGTAATTGAAGTTACTGAGGAGGGCGTGGTGAGGTCGCTACGGTCTGGCGAAACGGTCATCCGGGCGGCGTTTCGGGAACAGATAGCAATCGCTCAATTCACCGTACCGTATGAACGTCAGCCTGAGGCCATCGTCTTTGAGGCGAGAAGCAATCAGCTGGATGGTCCCGTATTTGACAAACTGAGAGATTTAAGGATCGAACCATCTTCTGAGTGTGATGATGCGACCTTCCTTCGCCGAGCCTCACTCGATGCGATTGGAGTCCTGCCAACTCCCGAGGAAGTGCGGGCTTTTCTGGCGGATGAACGGTCCGATAAACGACAGCGTCTGGTGGACTCCCTGCTGGAACGGCCCGAATTCGTCGACTATTGGACTCACTGGCTGGCGGATCTGCTGCAGAACCGCAAAGAGCGCGATCATGATGTGCGCGGCACGAAGGGGGTTCGCAATTTTCATACGTGGCTTCGCAAACAGGTGGCCGCCAACCGGAGCTGGAAGCAGATTGCCAGTGAAGTTCTCTCTGCAACTGGTTCGACAACCGAGGTGCCCGCAGTTGGTTACTACATCGTCACGGTCGGTGAGAAGGATGCCGAGCAGTCGGAAGTTGCAGATTCAGTAGCCCAGGCATTTCTGGGCACACGGATCGGTTGTGCCCGTTGCCACAATCATCCCCTCGAAAAATACACTCAGGACGACTATTACCATTTTGCGGGATTCTTTTCGCGTGTCGCACTCCAGCGACAGAACCCCGAAGCGGGCCCCACTGAACTGATCATCGGTACCCGGCATCTGTTAAATCTGCAGAAGGAACTCGGTCAGCAGCGGGAGAAGCTCACCGAACTGGAATCACCTGCTGATGTCACAGTCAAAGTGGACAATGAACAGATTGAGAATGTCCGTAAACGAATCGAAGATCTTCAGCGACAGATTGAGGAAACGCAGAACCGCAAAGTGGAAGTTCGACAACCACGAACTGGTGAAATGCTGCAACCGCGTCCGCTGGACCGGAGCGAAATCACTCTCGCCACAGGTGAAGACCCTCGTTCCCCGTTTATCGCCTGGATGACAGCCCCTGCAAATGAAGCCTTCTCCGGAGCAATGGTCAATCGCCTCTGGAAGCATTTTCTTGGTATCGGTCTGGTCGAGCCCGTAGATGATTTACGGGCAACGAATCCCCCTTCCAATCCCGAACTCTGGAAGGTGCTCAATCAGGAATTCGTCGAAAATGATTTTGACCTGAAGCACATGATGCGGCTCATCATGAATTCGCGGACCTATCAGCTGGCAGCGGATACCACTGAATCGAATTTTCGCGATGATCGTTTCTATTCACACTTTCAGTCCCGACGCCTTTCTGCGGAAGTCCTGCTGGATGCGATCTGTTCTGCAACTGGTCAGCCCGAGTCGTACGCAGGATATCCGCAAGGAATTCGTGCTGTTCAGGTTCCCGATCCGTTTACGGATTCCTATTTCCTGACGATGTTCGGGCGAGCACCACGCACGACGGCCTGCGCCTGCGAGCAGGAGACTGACGTGACTCTGCCGCAACTTCTGCATCTGCAAAACAGTGACGAGTTGACTGCCAAAGTCACGTCAGCCGAAGGCCGACTGGCGAATTTGCTGAAGTCTACTGAGGACGACTCCCGACTGATAGAAGAGGTTTATCTGGCAACACTCAACCGGCTGCCATCGGAGTCCGAACGGCAGGCAGTACTTAAGCAGTTTGCTGGATCAACCCGTGATGAAACAGCAGCCGATCTGTTCTGGGCTCTCCTGAACACCAGCGAGTTTACATTCAATCATTGAACACACACTGGGATGTCTCACAAAAGATGTGCTGGAAACCTGTCCTGACCTGGAGCAATTAATGTTCGATCTGAGATTTCCCAATCGACGTGACTTCCTGCGTATTGGCAGTCTGGCTCCTCTTGGTTTCGGCCTTCCCCAGCTACTGGCAGCCGAAAACCGCACTGGCCACATACTGCAGGGACCTGCGAAGTCGGTAGTGCTGGTCTACCTGGGTGGAGGCTTGTCGCATCATGACAGCTTTGACTTAAAGCCGGATGCGATCGAGGAGGTTCGAGGAAAATACCAGCCGATTCAGACGAATGTTCCTGGCCTGCAGGTGGGGGAACTGTTACCGATGATGGCCCAGACAATGGACAAGGTCTGCCTGGTTCGCAGTGGAGCCCACAATAACGACCACCACGAAACAGCAACCAACTGGGTGATGTCCGGGAGGTTTGGATCGGCCTTTGGAGACTGGCCAGCAATCGGTGCTGTGGCAGCTCATGAGAGCGGGTTTCCGGGAACTCTGCCGCCGTATGTGGCCATACCCCGCAATCCCTCGTTCACCTGGGAGCTAGGCAGGAGTGCTTTTCTGGGCGGCAGGTTTGAGTCCTTCAAAGCGGGCGATCCTAACGATGCCAACTACCGCGTGCGGGATGTCGCCCGCGCTGAACCGCTTCCGGAAGCACGGGTGGATCGACGACGATCTCTCCTGGACACGGTTGACGGACTGGCCCGGCGAGTTGAGGGAAATGATCAGCTTGCTGCTTATGATCAGTTCCAGAAACGGGCTGCGGAAATGGTGTTGTCAGGTGAAGCTCGCGAGGCCTTCGCGATCGAGTCGGAAGCGGACACACTCCGGGATCGCTACGGTCGGACGACGTTTGGGCAAAGCTGTCTGCTGGCAAGACGACTGGTCGAATCCGGGGTCACGTTTGTGACAGTCAACTTCGGCGGCTGGGACCATCATTCCAATATCTGGTCTGGCCTGGAAAGCAAACTTCCCGATTTTGACCGTGGTTTTTCGGCTCTCGTATCGGATATGCACGATCGAGGACTGCTGGAAAGCACGCTGGTGGTGGCCATGGGAGAATTTGGTCGTACACCAAAAATTAATAAGGATAGTGGCCGTGACCACTGGGCTCCGGCGGCGTCGCTGTTATTTACCGGAGCAGGAGTCAAAACGGGAAAGGTCATCGGAGCCACCGATCGCGATGGAGCACAGGTAACGGACTCGCCGGTCCGGCCAGCCGATGTGGCCTTCACCATTCTCTCCTCCTTGGGCATCGACCCTCACAAGAAATTGATGACCCCCGATGGCCGTCCTGTCGAGATTCTTGATGAAGGAACTCGTATTGAGGCCCTCTATGTTTAAACTGGCATGTGAACTTCGACTTCTGTTCGGAATATTTATGTGGAGCACACTTGCATCCGGTGGGCTTCTCAATGCAGAAGACGCAAAGGAATCGGCTGAACTGCCGCGTATCGCGCTTTGTAATCCGCTGCTTGTTGAATCGGGTACTAAAACGGAACTGGTCATTCGTGGTTGGCACCTCAGTGATGCCACAGAGGTAAAGTGCGATCTGGAAGACGCAACCATCACAATTCTCAAGCAGGAAGCCGCTCCTGTCCCAGGTCGACAGGATGCAAAGGAGATTGGGGATACTCAACTCCGCGTTGAGATCACCATACCTGCTGTGGAAACCTCCCGTCAGATGAATCTCGTCGTGAAAACTCCAGCTGGTGAGAGCGAACCTCACACCTTTCACGTTGGAGCACAGAGTCAGGTGATTCGCGAGAAAGAACCGAATAACGGATTCCAACAGTCCCAGTCACTCTCCTTGCCAGCGATAATCACAGGTGATATCCAAAGCGACCGGGAAGTTGATGTGTATTTACTGGAAGCAAAACAGGGCCAGAGACTCAAAGCGGATATTCTGGCTCGAAGATACGGATCTGCCCTCGACAGTATTCTGACACTCTACGCTGAAGATGGTGAAATCCTCGAATCCATTGATGATGTTGAATCAATCTCAGGATCTGCCAACTCGGATTCCATGCTGGAGGTCATCCTGCCACGGTCCGGGCGATTCTTCCTCTGCATTCAGGACGCTCACGATCGTGGAGGCCCCGCTCATCCATACATCATCAATGTCGAATTGAATGAGCAATAAAAATCCGATTATAGAGAACGCCAC
>JAGQQT010000980.1 GCA_020426065.1 Planctomycetaceae bacterium
CCCAGGCGATTGACCGGGCCCACCGCATGGGACAAACCAAAAACGTGTTTGCTTACCGGATGATTGCCCAGGGAACAATTGAAGAGAAAATTGCGGAATTGCAGCAGAGCAAGCGAAAACTCGCCGATGCGATTCTCTCGGAAAACAGCAGCCTGATGAAATCCCTCACGGCTGATGACCTGAAACTTCTGTTCTCCTGATCGATTCCACAAGCTCCATATTTTCCTGATGAACGTTGCCATCGGGTGGCCTGGGTTTTCCAGTCCACCCCATAAATCAAGGGGTTTTCAGCCCTGTTTCTCCTTCTGCAAATTGCTCTCCACCCACTTTCGATCTTTTTTTAGACTGTGGGCCTCTCGGCCAGCATTGGTACAGGTTTTGGGCTGGCTGTCAGGACTCTCTTCTTTCCGGCAGTTTTTGCGAAAGGAATCGAGATGCGGAACTGGGGTATGTGTCTGATTGCGGCAGTCCTTGGTGGATTGATTACAGGGGTTATCGTGCGTTGCACGGAGCCAACTCCGATGATGGCACAGGAAGCTCCGAAAGGTCCGGGGTTTCCGCTCACTCCCATTATCCCGCAGGATAAACCGGGAGTCAGCACCGTTCCGACCGTTCCACCCACTCATAACCAGGCTCTGTTTGATCCCCGTTATTACGATGCCCAGGGACTTAGCCCTGATGAAGCGATCAGCGTAGCGGTTTATGAAGATGTCAACCGCAGTGTGGTCAACATCACCACACGTTCTCTTCGCGTTGACAATTTCTTCCTGCAGGCGGTTCCGGAAGAAGGAACCGGATCAGGTCTCGTGATCGATCAGTCCGGACATATCCTGACCAATTACCATGTTATTGAAGACGTTCGGGAAGTGGTTGTCACCCTGTTTGACGGGGAAACTTATGACGCCACTTTTGTCGGAGCGGATCCTGTGAATGATATCGCCGTGATTCGGATCGAAGCCCCGGCAGAGTCGCTCATCCCGGTTCGGATGGGAGATTCTTCTGATCTGAAAGTCGGGATGAATGTCTACGCGATCGGGAATCCTTTCGGGCTGGAACGGACGCTGACGACCGGAATCATCTCCTCGTTGAATCGCTCTCTGAAAAT
>JAGQQT010000981.1 GCA_020426065.1 Planctomycetaceae bacterium
TGAGCACGTGGCCCCCGCTCCGGCCGTGATTCAGGTCATTCAGGGAACCGGTAGTCTGACGGTCGGTTCCGAGGCGGTGGACGGTCAGCCGGGAACCTGGATTCAGATGGCCCCTCAAACTCCTCACAGCATCCACGCAACCACTCCGCTCCTCCTGCTGCTGACACTGATCAAGTGATAAGCCTTTCTGCCCAGGCTCCATGTCGCTGATTACCGGGCAAAACCACCTGCAGTGAATCCTGAAAGCTCTCGCGGAATCGCAGGAAATTCTGCTCCAGAGGCAATCTGGAGGATTTTTCCAGAATACGAAAAAATTGATGTCCCGTCTTTGTCTCCGTTCTCGTTCTGTATGGTGTGAGGGAAATGTGGAGTATTCCTGTCCCCGACAAGTCACACCATTAACGGACAGCACTTCCAGGAGATATCTCGATGTTCAAGACGAAAGCAATTCAGCAGTTCGCTCTGTTTGGCCTGATGGCAGGTCTGGTATTTGCATTTAGCTCATCCACACAGGCCCAGGGACAACTCCGGGGAGGCACGCTCCGCGGGGAAGATCGCGTCCGGCCTGGCACCTGGGATCATGTGGATGAACTGGCGGTTCGTCTGGCGAAGCTGTCACAGGATCTGCATGATGAAATTCATGTGCATCTGGAGGGGCATCCCTATTTCCGACACATGGATGGACATGCCGAGGAAATTGAAGAACTGTCCGAACACATTCATGACCTCGCCCATGATGGCGGGAACATCCGCCACCTGCGGGAAGATGTGGTCAAGCTGGATAGCGAAGTCCATCATGCTGATGAGTTGATCACCAAAATTGCCCAGCGGGGAGTTCGTCGTGAGCATTTCCATGGTGGTATCCGAGTGACTCGCAGCATTGTCGATGAGATGCTGGATATCCTTCATCACCTCGAAGATGACCTGGTTGCCATGGACCCAACGTATCGTCGGGCGGGATATCGTGATTACGATGTCCAGGACATCCACGATCATCGACGGCCTTCCGAACAGTTCCATGATCGATATCCTTCTTCCGGATATCCATCACGATACCCATCGAATATCAATCCCCATCATCACCACAGCCATTATCACA
>JAGQQT010000982.1 GCA_020426065.1 Planctomycetaceae bacterium
TGCCATGCTGCTTCAGTTTACGGCAGAATTTTCGTAAGGTGTCGCTGAATTCAGTTTCCCGGAAGTTGAATCAGGGTTTGATCCCGGGCGAAATCCACGAGAGGGAAAATCTCGCGTGCGGCTGTCAGGTCCCAGGGAGACTCTTCGTTTTCCCGTGGATCGATGTGAGTCAACAGGAGTTGCTTCACTCTGCAATCCCGGGCTAGAGACGCAACTTGAGACAGATAGCTGTGCCCGGTTTTCTCCGCCCATTCGGAAAGTTCATCGGAGAAGTAGCATTCATGGATCAGCAGATCAACTTCCTGAATCAGCTCATGATAACTGCCATCCACAAACGTATCGGTCACATAAGCGAAACGGCTCCTACCATCTTCCAGCAGATAAGCGGTGCTACCGCCCGGATGACTGGGCAGTGGTTGCCAGGAAACCTGCACGCCATTCAATTCCACTTTGGATTCGCTCAGATCTTCGAGCAGGACAAACTGAAAGTCTGGCATGTGAGAAAATGTCGGTTCGGCAAACAGGTGCGTGCTGATTGCTGCGAAAGTATGGGCATTTCCGTAGAGAGTCACCGAGCGAATCTGGCCGGTCAGCAGCGGCACATACAGGTAAGTCAGTCCAATAATATGGTCCCAGTGCGGATGCGAGAGAAACAGATGGAGGTCCTCCGTCTGCATGGCCGCTGGTAAACGATAGATCCCGGTCCCGGCATCCAGAGCAATCCCCGCTTCCGGCAGTAAAAAGCTGGCCGTCTGCCGGACATCGCTGGGATGATATCCTCCTGTTCCCAGTAACTGAATTTTCATGGACTGCCTCCCGCTTCGGAATCTGTTCGATTGCCATCTGTGGTGGCATTGGATTTCAGGCGATAGACCAGAAATTCCTGTTCGCTGGACTGCTCACCTCGTGTTTTGTTTCGCTGCACGATGAGACTGGCTGATGTTTTTAACCGCTGAGGCTCCTGCTCATACAGATTACTGAATTCACTCCACTGCTCGGCAAACAGTGGAGATTCTGCCGCATGAGGACCAGTGATCAGAAAGGTTGCCACCTGCTGCATTCGGGGATCACGGGGAGCCAGATCGAGATGAC
>JAGQQT010000983.1 GCA_020426065.1 Planctomycetaceae bacterium
TCCCGACCCTGATGATTTCGTCCCAGGCGTCATCTGAGTAAGGCTTGGTCACGCGGGGATCTTCATAAACCCGGGTAACCTTCATATCGAATGAAAACTCAACCTCGGCCTCATCCACGCCCCCTTCAATCGGGGCGGCCGAAGTGGGCAATGGTGTGCAGGCCAGCGGAATATGACCTTCACTCACCAGCAGACCGGAAGTTGCATCCAGACCAATCCAGCCCGCTCCCGGCAGAAAGACTTCCGTCCAGGCATGCAGGTCTGTGAAATCATTTTCAGGACCACTCGGTCCATCCAGAGACTTCACATCAGGTGCCAGCTGAATCAGATAACCCGATACAAACCGGGTTGCCAGCCCATAATGCCGCAAGATCTGCATCAACAGCCAGGCGGAATCCCGGCACGAACCCGATCCAGTTCCCAGTGTTTCTTCACAGGTCTGGACTCCCGGTTCCATTCGAATCAGGTATTTGATATCCCGCTGCAGTTTCTGGTTCACATCCACCAGGAAATCAATGGTTCGACGCGGACGGCTGTCGATTGATTCGATGTACTCCCGCAGTTTTGGTCCCGATTCCCGAATTGCCAGAAATGGTTTCAGATCACCTTCCAGATGAGATTCGTACTGAAACGGAAAGTCTGTCGCAGCCTCTTCAATAAAGAAATCAAAGGGATTGATGACCGAAAGTTCCGCCGTCAGTTCCACCTCTACTTCAAATTTCCGGGTCGGCTTCGTAAACACGAAACGAGCCTGATAATTACTGTGAGGATCCTGCATCCAGTTGACGAAATGGTCTTCCGGTTTCACGTTCAGGGAATAGGACAGGATGGGTGTCCGGCAGTGAGGTGCCGGTCGCAATCGAATTGCATGAGGGCCCAGGTTGACCAGCCGGTCATAATGATATTTTGTGCAATGGTGCAGCGTGACATGAATACTCATACCGGGCAATCAATTTCCAGAACGTTGTTTTGACAAATGAGCTTTTCACAGGGTGAATGATCACAACTCTGATGTTAGCAGGATCTTCCATCAGTAGAGCAAATCCAATACCTGAATTCAGCCGAAACAGAAACTCGGCAGGAATCCACC
>JAGQQT010000984.1 GCA_020426065.1 Planctomycetaceae bacterium
TTGGGGACCCGGTTTCCCTTCATAAACAGTGCGATCCGCACTCACCCCCTGCGGGAAGACATTCGGCATACGAGTGCCGGGACGGTATTGAACGGGATCTTTCAGGTAACGGATAAACCAGTCTTCCCGAATCCGCCTGGTCATGGTCAACAGATCAATGGCCTGAATCCCGGTAGCGGGGATATCACCGAAAGTATGACATTTGATGCAGGCCAGCGATTTTCCGCCGACCAGTTCCCGCCCGGTGGCTTTGATGCGTTGAGTCGGTTCATCAAGGACAGTCTGTTCGGCCGTCGTTTTCTGATCAACTGAAACCAGCAGGTCGGACAGAGATCCCAGTGACCCGGCAAACTGCGGCATTCTGGTTTTCATGTAAGGTCGATCTTTCCCGCCGTTTTTCAGAACATGATTCAACCAGCTTGTTTCCAGCTTGTCACCGATGCCATCGAGAATGGGAGGGATGCGACCTTCATCTCCCATTTCCGGAATCGTTGTC
Source organism: Planctomycetaceae bacterium (assembly GCA_020426065.1). Taxonomy (GTDB): domain Bacteria; phylum Planctomycetota; class Planctomycetia; order Planctomycetales; family Planctomycetaceae; genus Rubinisphaera. Next base: position 497 of record JAGQQT010000984.1, read on the forward strand.
ACAAACAGGGTGTTACGGACATTTTCCGGACCTCCCAATCCGCCACGTGTATGACAGCCATAGCAGTTGAACGCCAGCAGGACATCCGAAATCTTCTGCTCAGCCGAAAGTTCCTGCGGCTGGCTTTGGGAGACAACCGCCTGCAGAGCCTGACGCTGATCATCATTCAAGGCGAAATCAGGTACTCCCGCAGGTAACGATTCTGCCAGACAGCCTGAGGGTTGATCGGAAGGACTTGTAATTGCTTTCGGTGCAGTACGAGTCGAAGCGAGTCGATCGTTACCGATTTTCAGCTCATGGCAGTTGGCACAACCCGTGGACACAAATCGCTCGCGTCCGAGTTCAACCAGATCCTGATTGAAAACGAACCGTTTCGCCGCATCTGCCTCCGCATCCGCAGCTGGTTTTGCCTCCGGTGTAGGGCGAACCAGGGCAGAAATGTCCTGGCGGCGGATATTGGGGCCTTCCACTTCCAGAGTTAACGATTCCTCACCAGCGGCCTCAAAGTATTCGACCCGAATCGGATGGACTCCAGCGGTCAACTCCAGAGACTCCGACTTGATGCTGTGAGGAT
>JAGQQT010000985.1 GCA_020426065.1 Planctomycetaceae bacterium
ACCCGCAAGGGAGTCACTTCCCGTCGAAGGATCAACATCATCCCCAAAGAGACGATCGTTCCCTTCGCCACCACTGACAATGTCGTTGCCTTCACCGCCATGTTCTATATCATTGCCATCATCGCCATTAAGAACATCGTCACCTGCTCCTCCATCGAGACTGTCATTTCCACCTCCGCCACGTACATCATCCTGGCCATTCTCTCCTGTCACGCGGTCATTGCCGCTGCCGCCACTGACCAGGTCATCTCCAGAACTGCCATGGATAATGTCATCACCAATCCCTCCACCAATCCTGTCGTTTCCTTCATTTCCGTAGATGCGATCATTGCCGGCTCCACCTGAGATCACATCGTCTCCATCATTGCCGTAAATAACGTCGCCATATCCACTCCCGTAGATCAGGTCATCTCCGCCATTTCCATGGACTTCAACGGAAGTTATCGACTGGAAAGTTCCTGGCTGTACCTGACGAAGATCAATCGTGTCTGCCCGATTACTTCCCTTGACGACAATTTCCTGGACATCATTGGCATCCAGTGAACCCTGGCCATTGTTCACCAGAGTATTGTTTACCCTCACCTGACCAGCGGCATTGCTGTCAATTTCGATTGAATCAGATCCCGTGACAGTCAGGCGATGATGAACCTGATCAAAGATGGCATTCGCACTGAGCATGACCCGTTGTTCGAGGGTAACAGCCTGCTCGCAGATTTGAGAGCGGGAAGACCTTCGTCGATTCACGCTGGGGCTGAAGATTCTGTTTTTGACACTTTGGATCCAGTTGAAAGCAGGCATTGCATTTCCTTCATTGAAAAGAGTGATTTGTTCTGGCCCCCTTGTGGGAGCACTATCGACTCTTGAAACGCAATCAGCAATGCGTACTGTACTATCTTAAATCAAAACTAATTTCTAAAGTTTACTCATCAGCGAATGGCAACTGAGACCGTCAGGAACATGAGGTGAGCCAGGTGGCAGTTCATGCCAGACCTTGAAACGGCCGAAAGAGGAAATAGGCCTGTTTCTTTGGAGTTGTCATT
>JAGQQT010000986.1 GCA_020426065.1 Planctomycetaceae bacterium
GAGGAGGGGATTGCCCAGGTCCAGCGGGCTAGAGACTTCCTGGAGACCTTTCCGCTTTCAGCCTGCTTTGCTTCCCCGATGCTGCGGGCCATGCAATCGGCGGAAATCATTGCCGAGCCGCATGGGCGTTCCATCACGCCAGTGGAAGGACTGGTTGAAGTCCACGTGGGTGACTGGGAATCCAAATCCTGGGATCGGATCATGCAGGAAGATCCTCAGCATTACGAGAAGTTCATGGCTGATCCGGCTTATGTTCCCTACAAGAACGGGGAATCTTATCAGGATGTACAGCAGCGGGTGATTCCTGCCTTCGAGCAACTGGCTGAAAACAACCGGGGAAAAATGATCAGCGTGGTGGCCCACAATGTGGTCAACCGGTCCTACCTGGCGCATGTGCTGGGACTGGATCTGAAATATGCCAAGGACATCCGGCAGAACAATGCCTGTGTGAATGTACTGAAATATTCAGAAGGGAAAGCGCAGGTTGTAACCCTCAATGGAATCTTTCACCTGGGAGAAATCTAAGCAGTTGGGTGTGGAACTGAATGCTGCTGAATCGAAAAAACAGCTCGTTCGACATGCCCATGCAAGCGAGAAAAAAGGGCGAGCGCCCAGGTTTGCCGAGTTCAAAACTCCAGCCTCGACAGATCCATTCAGATTGTGCGAGGCTGGGTCAGGATCTGATTATTCATCAATCTGAATTGAGGTCGCGCGGGGTCCTTTCGGGCCTTCTTCTTCCTCGTACGTTACGCTTTGACCGACTTCGAGAGCTTCAAACTGAGCATTCCGCAGAGCAGACAAGTGGAAAAACAGGTCGCCACGATCTCCCTGAATGAAGCCAAAACCCTTATCGGCAACGATCTTTTTAATTTTGCCCTTGGGCACCTCACACACTCCCTACCACAAACCGCACCACTCCCGAATGGATGACAACCGTCTGCGGATGTGGCAGCACCGACGATCATCATCACGGAAAAAATGACTTCCTGATCTTTCGATCGGAAGAAGACCCGCAATGGAGTGCTGGCAT
>JAGQQT010000987.1 GCA_020426065.1 Planctomycetaceae bacterium
GATCTCAACAACAGCTGAAGGTCAGTTTGGAAAGCAGGGAGGAATCAGTCTGGATGTCGCGGGAAACCTGACGATTCAACCAGAGTACAACCTGAGCATGACCTTTGGTCTCGATACTTTGGGAGGACTTTTCATTCAGGAAGGATCCAGTGTCAGCGTTTCATTGATCGCAGATGGGACGGTGGAAGGTTCTGCCAAGATCCCCAATCTCGTGAACGTGCACGTTTTTGCGACCGCACCTGAGGGAGAGCACCTGATCGATGCAAGACTGGAGTTGCTGGTTGATGATCAGGACAACATTCATAATGAACGGCTCTATCTTGCCGATCTGCAGGCCGATATCGTTGAGGTGATAGTCGATGCGGACATCAAGGTCGATGCCGAAATGAGTGTTGACAGCCCGGTAAATCAGCTGCCTGCTTTTATTCGACCGGCACTCAGTGGTCTGCTGCCTGATAAAATCACCTGGACGGCCGGAGCCACATACGACCTGAAGGATGATGTCTTCACCTACGACATCAACAGCACCTCACTAACGGAAATCGTAGAAGCATTCCAGGGAGCAGACGGGATTGAGGATGCCCTGAAAAACTTCATGCTGAATCGGCTGGCAAAAAACAATCCTCTCCCGGAATCCACGCAGAAGTTTCTGGGAACCAAGATTCCGCTCCTTGAAGCCAATGTCATGGATCTGCTCGAGATCCCCCAGGCGCTTCAGTATGTTATTGCACCTCTTGCATTCATGAATCAGAGTGCCCCTGAAGTGCCTCACGATAAACTTGAATTCCGGCTCGACCTGTTCAATACAGACAACATCGAGAAAATGCTCAGTGGTGAAACGTATGACATTGTCAGCCTTGATATTGACCAGCGGTTCGAAAAGAAGCTGGGTGAAATGACGGTCATGCCGGAAACACTGGTTGCCAGTTATTTCGGTATCATCAACGCCACCGTCGAAATCACTCTCTCTCCAGGCTTCTTCCTCGACATTGACATGATCACAGGGATAGACAGTAAGTCCTTTT
>JAGQQT010000988.1 GCA_020426065.1 Planctomycetaceae bacterium
CCGATGCCTCAGACGCGTGAGCATATTCTGCTGGCTCGTCAGGTGGATGTGCCGGCTCTGGTGGTCTTCCTCAACAAGTGCGATCTTGTTGACGACGAAGAGCTGCTCGAGCTGGTTGAAATGGAAGTTCGTGAGCTGCTGAGCAAGTACGACTTCCCCGGCGACGATGTTCCCCTGGTGCGTGGTAACGCCAAGGGTGCGCTGGATAATCCGTCCGACGAGACCTACAGCAAGTGTATCACGGAGCTGATGGAAGCTCTGGATTCGTACATTCCTGAGCCTGAGCGGCTGAGCGATCGTCCCTTCCTGATGGCGATCGAAGACGTGTTCTCCATCGAAGGCCGTGGTACGGTGGTGACCGGCCGGATCGAGCAGGGCACGATTCATGTGAACGACAAGGTGCTGATCGTTGGTCTGCGGGATACGCAGGAAACGACCTGTACCGGCGTCGAAATGTTCAAGAAGCTGCTGAACGAAGGCCAGGCCGGCGACAACGTCGGGATTCTGCTGCGTGGCGTCCGTAAGGATGACGTGCAGCGGGGTCAGGTGCTGGCTGCACCGAAGTCGATCACTCCTCATACCAAGTTTGAGGGTGAAGTCTACGTGCTCAGCAAGGAAGAGGGTGGTCGTCACACCCCGTTCTTCAGTGGCTATCGTCCCCAGTTCTACTTCCGCACGACGGACGTGACGGGTGCCTCCACGCTGCTGGGTGGTGCCGAGATGTGCATGCCGGGCGACAACGTGTCGCTGCAGGTTGAGCTGGGTAAGCCGATCGCCATGGATGTCGGCAGCCGGTTTGCTATCCGTGAGGGTGGCAAGACGGTTGGTTCCGGAGTGGTGACGAAAGTGCTTGAGTAATTCCCTGCCGGGCTCCGCGTGTTTCGGCCGGCTGGCTGTTGGCATTCGGGTTCAGGCGAGGTGGGTTTCAATAGCGGGTAACCGGGTTCCGTTCTGAACAGGGCGGTTCCCGGTGTTTCATGAATGCGGCTC
>JAGQQT010000989.1 GCA_020426065.1 Planctomycetaceae bacterium
TTGGTCATCTGCTGGCTGGCCTGGAATCATCTCCCCACGCCAAAAACACGATCGTGGTGCTCTGGAGCGATCATGGATTCCACCTGGGTGAAAAAGAGCACTGGGCGAAAAGAACTCTCTGGGAGGAGTCCACTCGGGTACCATTACTGTTTGCCGGACCTGACATTGTACCGGGTGAACCGTGCCGAGAAGCGGTCAGCCTGGTTGATATTTATCCCACACTGATTGAGCTGTGTGGTCTGAATGAACGCAAGAATCTCGATGGAGTCAGTCTGGTTCCGCAACTGGAGAATCCCCGCACAGAGCGGAAGGTGCCAGTGCAGATCTCAAGTTTCGAGGGCAATCATGCCATCCGCTCCCGGGACTGGAAGCTGATTCATTACGCCGATGGGAGCGAGGAGCTTTATGATCATCGAATCGACCCTCAGGAAATTAAAAACCTGATCCGGCAACCCACTGCGGAATCAAATACCATCCGACAGAAACTGGCAGCCTACCTGCCCAAACAGGCAGCTCCGGAAGTGATGTCTCCAGAAAACCAGACCAAATTCAAAGAGTAGAGAAGTTTTCACCCTCCCGTGGGGAGGGTTGGCGCGGCCGGGGTGGGGATAGATTGCTTCATCACTGGCTGTGTCGACAAAACATGATCAACTCCAGTGACTCATTGCTCTGCCAGGAATTTCAGAGCCTGTTGAGCGAACTCCAAATCAGCTTTGCAGCAAAAAGGTTTAACCATGAGAACAACCTGGACACTCCTGCTTCTGTTCGGTCTGTATCCACTGCAGAGTCATGCTGCGGTGGACCAGAAACCGAACATTGTGGTGCTGCTCGCCGATGATCTGGGGTGGAATGCGGTCGGCTGGCAGAATCCGGAGTATGAGACACCTCATCTGGATCGACTGGCAAAACAGGGAGTGACCTGGGAACAGTTTTACGTTGCTCCCATGTGTTCTCCCACGCGGGCCGGGTTGATGACCGGACGCTATC
>JAGQQT010000098.1 GCA_020426065.1 Planctomycetaceae bacterium
GGATCCGGTGAGGTAAACTGAATGATCCTCGCTCGATCTCCCTTGATTCCCATCAGGACTGAACTGCGGACCAGTCGATAGGCCTCGGCAATTCGTGAGTTCGGTCGATGGAAACTGACTATCGAGGGGTCCACTCCAGTTTCTTTGAGAGTTTTCTCCCGACGGCGTTTTGGAAGCTGCGGCATTTCCGGGATGTGTCCCAGAATGGGTGCATTCAGGGCAGACATCATTTCTTCCGGACTGCGGAAACGTTTATCACTATATTCCAGCAGCAGGCCAATCAACATGCCGAATGCCAGTCCACCAGCTCCACCGAGTCCGGCATAATTGAAGACCTTCAGGTGGAGCTGGGCCCCATCTGAAGGATGATTAATAATCGTGGCAGTCAATGTGGAGTTTTCATCAACCAGGCTGACTTCCTGAAGTTTTTCCAGTACGACGTCGTAAAGTTTCTTCGTCCGTTGCAGTTCTTCCCGCAGGACTCTTCCCTGATTTTCATCGAGTGAAAGTTTGCTGGAAGAATCACGTTCTGTCAGGAAGAGATCATCCAGTTCTCTCAGTTTCTCCTGGTTCGATTTCAATTCTTCTTCCAGCGACTGCATATAAAGTGTGAGCAGGTCTGGCTGAGGTTTTCCAGGAGCGACGCCAATCTGTTCGCCCGCTTCCCGGCTGAGGAGTTCACGAGTCACTTCAATCCTTTTGCGGATTTCAACGACTTTGGGATGTTGTGATCCCAGGCGTTCCAGCAACATGGACTCTTCCAGCATGAGGGGAATTAACTGGCTGGCAATCGTCGTACTGGACTGGCTTCCTTCCTTCTCTTCCTCTCCAGAACGTTGTCTGGACTGATCCGCCATCATCAGCAATGCCTGACGGCTGGTACCTCGCTCCAATGCACCACGAAATGCATCCAGTTCTGCACGAATCTGCGAACTGCTGATGAGCAGTCCGGAACGCTCTGCTTCAATTTGTGCCAGTCGCGTCTGGTGTATGTTCTGTCCTTCATCGCTGGTCCACAGGAGTGCTGACTGTTCCCGAAATTTCTGGTAAGTCTGTTCTTTTTCAGAAAGCGACTTGGCCAGTTCTTCACCCGCTTCGTTAATCAATTCGAGTGTCTTGCTGCTGGCGTCCCTCTGGGTTTCACCCAGGAAGTCAAAATAACTGGCAATCACAGCTTCGAGGACCTGACGGGCATCTTCAGCGTGTCCACAGGTGAAGGTAAACTGCAGAATGTCATCGGATTTCGCAGAGCGTGTGACCGTCAGGCCGTCCGAAATAGACTTCATGGGGTTACCGGAACTGAGTGAGGAAAGCTCCCCCAGCCGGAAATCTTCAATAGCCTTGGAAAGGATGACTGGTGTGTTGAACAGCGCCAGATGAGTGGAAAGGGGATCCTTTTGCCCAGCCAGCGGATCAATTCCCTCAATTGGAATACGAGGTTGATATCGGTCCACCAGTACCGATGCTGAAGAACGGTAAACAGGAGGTTCCTTCGTATATTCCAGATAGCCCAGGGCGGCTCCAATGGCTCCGAAAAAGATCAGCAGCCATTTTCGCTCCCAGATGATCGAGCGGATGTCAAATCCGGACTCGGCCCTGGGTTCGGTTTCAAACTGCCATTCCGTGCCAGGAATCCTGGCGGCTTCCTGCGTCTGTCTTGACCACCGTGGTTGATCTGTTGATTCTGCGATTGACACTTGTACTTAATCCCGTGAATCCTGTGGGACAATTTCGACGGGACATTCCCCGCCCAAAACATGAGTTCAGTTTCCAGAATTCAGTCTGCATTTCAACTATTGGTTTGGAATTGTGCTTTGCATAGAGAAGGTTTTATCCGTGGATTCATGAAAATCCGCCTGGATTTCCCCACCCCTATATCTGTTACACTTCCGTCATACTGCAGGCAGTGGGATCTGAATTCAGCGACTGGCAATCCGCGTCCACCATCATGCGGACCAGCTGGGGGAACGACACGCGAGGCTTCCAGCCCAGTTGCGTCTGGGCTTTCGTACTGTCGCCCAGGAGCAGGTCGACCTCTGCTGGACGGAAGTACCGTTCATCGATTCGGACCCGGATTTTACCAGCAGAGTCCAATCCCACTTCTTCGGTACCTGCACCCTGCCAGGTCAGCGGCATACCAGCATGCTGAAATGCCAGCTCACAAAACTCACGCACCGTGTGGGTTTCCCCGGTGGCAATGACATAATCTTCAGGTACATCGGCCTGCATCATCAGGTACATGGCTTCGACATAATCTCCGGCAAATCCCCAGTCGCGTTTTGCATCGAGATTCCCCAGGTAAAGACAGTCCTGATGCCCATACTGAATCGCGGCAACGGCCCGTGAGATTTTCCGGGTGACGAAAGTTTCGCCTCTCCGGGGGGATTCATGATTGAACAGAATTCCGTTGATCGCAAACATCCCATAGGACTCGCGATAATTTCTGGTCACATGAAACGAGTAGGCCTTGGCCGCTGCATAGGGACTGCGTGGATAAAAGGGAGTCTTTTCTGATTGCGGGGTTTCCAGCACCTTGCCATACAGCTCAGAAGAAGAAGCCTGATAAAAACGGGAGTTCAAGCCCAGTTCCCGCATCCCTTCCAGCAGCCGAATTGTTCCCAGGCCCGTGACGTCTCCCGTGTATTCGGGGATGTCGAACGAAACTTTCACATGAGACTGCGCTCCCAGATTGTAGATTTCATCAGGGCGCACGATCTTCAGAATCTTGTTCAGGGATGAAGAATCAGCCAGATCGCCAAATGTCAGTTTCAGGCGGACATCCTCATCATGAGGGTCCTGATAGATATGGTCGATCCGGCTGGTGTTAAACGAGGATGATCGTCGGATCACTCCCCAGACTTCATACCCTTTTGAAATCAGCAGCTCTGCCAGATAGGAACCATCCTGCCCACTGATGCCAGTGACAAGTGCCCGTTTGCCATTCCGAGGCGGAAAATTGTTCTGCTTGTTCATGTGATTGATTTGCTTAGAGTAAATACGGATTTTTGTGTGGTGTCAGCAGGAGTTTTCGGACCAGTTCCAGATTCAGTACATGTCAGTCGGCATCCATGACAACCGATTCGACATCAACATGATTCCATTTTGACTGACAGAACCACTGGTAGGTTCTGGCGATTCCTTCGGGGAGTTCGATTTCTGCTTTCCAGCCGAGTTTATGTGCGCGAGTCACATCCAATAGTTTCTGAGGTGTCCCATCCGGTTTGGAGCGGTCAAATTCCAGTTCGCATTCAGGATGGATCTGTTCCCGGAGTATTTCTGCTAACTGACGGATTGTCACATCCTGGCCACAACCCAGGTTGACTGGCTCGGGCTCATCATAATGCTCCAGCAGATGCAGACAGCCCCGGGCCAGATCATCTACATGCAGAAACTCACGACGCGGTGTGCCTGATCCCCAGATTACCACCCGGTTTTCACCTGCCTGTCGAGCCTCATGAAACCGGCGGATGAGTGCGGGGAGTACGTGGGAATATTCCGTATGAAAATTGTCGTTCGGTCCGTACAGATTTGTGGGCATGGCGGTAATGAAGTGACAACCATACTGATCCCGATAAGCCTGGCAGGCCAGGAGTCCCGAAATCTTCGCGATGGCATATCCATAATTGGTCCGCTCGAGCGGCCCCTGCAGCAGGTATTCTTCTTTGATGGGTTGGGGGCAGTCGCGGGGATAAATGCAGGAACTTCCCAGGTAGAGCAGCTTCTCGACCTCAGCTTCCATCGCCGCCCGCAGCACACTGGTGTGCAGCAGGGTGTTGTCATGCAGGAAGTCGGCCTGCTGAGACTGATTTGCCCAGATTCCGCCCACTTTCCCGGCGGCATGAATGACATAGCGCGGACGATTGTCGGCAAACCATTTGGAGACGGACCAGGCATCCCTCAAATCGAGCACATCGCGTCCCGCGGTCAGAATGCGGGAAAAGCCCAGTGTTTCCAGGTGACGCACAATCGATGAACCCACCAGGCCCCGATGCCCGGTCACGAATATGGGTGAGTCAAGATCGAGCCGCATCATACTCATGGAATCCAGACAACCAGTTCAGCCAAGAGGGTAAGAGACAAGTGGGTTAAAAACTAAGGAATTCAACTGGGCAGGAAAGTCAGAGGGGCTCAACTTCCCAGTCGTTCAGTTCAACAGAAATGCCCTGCTGGAGAAAGTCGACAGATATGATCAGACGCTCAATACCCCTGCGCTGGAAGATCTGTCCGGTAACACCTTTCATCGAACCGCTCCGGATCCGAACCAGCATGCCCGGTTCCAGGCGTGACTCGCGGGTTAATGGAAGCCCGGTTTGAATCAGTGATTCAATAGTTCTTAACTGGTTATGCAGGGCAGCAGAATCATGCACCGGGAGGCATCGGGAAACACAATTTGTTTCCAGGGCTTTCCTTCGGCAATCTTCATCACCCAGCAGAAAAACATAATTGCTGAACAGCGGCAGGAAACTGGTACGGATCCGTCCCGCAGGTGAGCGGGGCTTATGAGCGGCAATCGGACAATAGCAGGGAATGGAAAAATCGAGCAGCCTCCGTATCAACTGTTTCTCCTGGCGCGAAATCGTATAAATCGCATGCCAGGAAACAGGTGCGTCCGACTCCTCCTGCCAGTCCAGGTAGTCACGCTGGAACAGGGTTTCTGGATAGACTCGAATTTCCTCAGCCAGAATCGGCATGAATCACGTCTCGATAACAGACAACAGAAAAAGAATTCGAAAACTCCAAATTTACCCGGATCGCAGGCCACAGGCAAAAGTTGATTATCGAAATTCCCTGACAATACTCAGGTTTTCTGTCCGGCGAGCCATAATCGGATCAGGTATATATCCAATCGTGGTTGCCAGGATGAGAAAACGGGATGGATAAGCTGGATTGAGTTACCTCAGGGCAGGATATCGCAGTTCAGGCACATCCTGGGCACTCCTACGGGACGGACCGGCCAGAACGAATGTGGCTTAAACCTATTTTGGTTCGGGCTGGAATTCGCTGGAAACCAGCATTGATCCGGCAGGGACGGCTTCCCGCACAGGTCTGGGAGCATTTTGTCCGGCCGTCTGAGGCTGGGGCTGAGTTTGATCTTCAATGATCTCATTCAATTGAAGTTCAAAAGCCTCAAAGCCTTCCATCAGATCGGAAAGCCAGTGGAAGTTTGATTCCCCACGGACCGATTTTCCAACAATCGACAGGCTGCCAATCCGCAAGTTTCGGCAGTGCAGAGGGACTTCAATATTCCAGCAATCGAAATCCACTTTGTTGTGACGGCTGGTCCAGACGGCGTGATACTCTTCACTGATGGCTGGCGAACAGACATTCAACTGGACCCGACACAAATTGAAACGTTCTGCATACTCGATAAGAGAATTCCACAGCAGATTCCACTCCCGATTTCCCCGAAAGCGGGTACACAAATGATGGCCATTCGACTGGGGCGGCGGGGTGGGACGTACGAAGGTGGTCAATGATCTCAGGAAAGCAACCAGTCTTATGGTAAACAATTCGCATTCATGAAAACCAAACAGACGGCTTCCGACTATCACACTCAGCACAGCGCCTGCGGTCAGCACCGCCCACAATTCACTTTTCCAGGCCACACTCGCCAGTGCACCGATTGCACACAACGCACACGCTCCACCAACCACGGCAATAGTTGCCAGGGGGCCAAATCCCTTGTGCTGCAGGACGTGATGGATATGGCCCCGGTCCACGGTATAGAAGCTGCGCCCGGTCAGCTTACGGCGGGCGATTGCCATGACGACATCGAAGAAAAGAACGGCCCAGATTGTTGTCGCAGAAGCCAGGGCAATCGTGGCCGGGCCTTTGATTGAGCTGCGGATGGCCAGCACGCCCAGCAGCAGACCAATGGCCATGCTGCCTGCATCACCCAGAAAAATCCGGGCGGGAGGGCGATTATAAACCAGAAACCCGAGCAATGCTCCCGCCAGAGCGGTGGCAATCAGTGATTCAATGGGATGTCCCAGAAGTTGAGCCATCACAGCAAAAGTAACACTGATAATGACGCAGACTGTGGTTGCAAGACCGTCTGCCCCATCAATCAGATTGACGGCATTCACAACTCCCAGCAACCATAAACAGGTGACAGGGATCGCAAAGATGCCCATCTCAAAAGTGTGATCAAACAGCTCAAAACGTTCGATGGTGGTGCCGCCCACGGCAACCAGCAAAGTGGCCACACATTGTGCCATCAGCTTTTGTCGGCCACGAATTCCCCGCAGGTCGTCAATAAATCCAATCAGACACAGCATCAGTGTTGCCAGTGTCAGTGACAGGAGTGGCATCCACTGATGCATCACACCATATCGAAAATCAACAGACAGAAAAGCGGCCAGAACTGATACCAGTCCCAGGCTCAGAATCACAGCAATCCCACCACCCAGTGGGATTTCCCGACCATGCAGTTTTCGATGTCCGTCCGGGCGATCGACAAGACCAATGTGGCGGGCCCACCGTGCTGTTAACGGCGTACAAAGTACAGAGATCGCCAAACTGACGATAGCAGCCAGGAGCCAGAACATGCCTTGGTTTGCCGTTAATTAAAAGATTTCAAACCGGGAACGACCAGAAAGAGTAAGAGGGAGAGCGAGCACTGGTTGGTTTACACAACAGGCCGTCCGTGGTGCAGAGATTAGAGCGAATTCTTGCGCCCAGGGAGGATTTGGGAAGGTCAGCCAAAATCCTTACATCATGTACATTCTTTTTACTGTGAGGAATGTGAGGATTCAAGCAACTCTCTACCTATTTCGCCAATTCTTCTTCGCTTCAATGGTCCTGTATATTTTGACATTTGTGCAGATCGGCCTGCTAACGAGTCATGTTGCTGATGGAGTTTCAGTGCTTGTGACGGGTTCTGGTTTTGAGTTCCCCTGAAGCGATTTCTGGTAGAGTCGTTCGATTGATGGATCTCCCGGATGGATGCGGCTGCCTTTTTCCAGGTATTCGCGGGCCAGCTGATTCTGGCCAGCATGAATCAGCAGTTCACAGAACTGCAGCCGCCATTCTTTGGAGAGGGGGCGGGTGTCGACAGCTTCCTGAAGATTGGAGATGGCCTCCTCGTGCTGGCCCAGAATGGCATGACTCCGCCCCCGCAGATAGTGCAGATCTGGACTGTACAGATTGCGTTTTTCAGTTCCGGGTGACGTGTTTTTCAGCAGCCAGCGAGCGTATGCAATCCTGTCTTCCGGCACGGTGATGATCTGCAGCAGCTGTTCCCTGGGGCCAGCCTTTTCAGGAATCAGCTCTTCGGCGATCATTTCCACTCCATAAAACTGGCGGGCAGAACTCCAGATCCGGTTCCAGTCGGGATTGGGCAGTTCAGTGAGATGGCGATAGATTTTCTGACTTTGCTGATGCTCTCCATAGTTGGCCAGTAGCATGGCATAAGTAAGTTGGGTATCGACATCAAAAGGTCTGAGCAGTGCAGCGATTGATGCGGCAGACAGCACCTCTTTCTGATCGGAATTCAGCATCCAGCGAACATACATGAGGCGGTCCCAGGCCAGTCCGGACATGGGTGCAGTAGCGATCTCGGCCAGCTCGGACGTTTCCTGCTCGACCAGAATCCGACGCAGGCCTTTCTCTTGAATCATCTGTCGTAGCTGAGATGTCAGTTCAGATTTTCCCAGAGTAGTGAGTGTCAGTCTGGCAAATCCTGTAAAAGACCACTCCTGCCTTGTGAAATCTGGTGTGGCAGGATTCAGCAGGGAAGCCATTTGTGTACGAAAGGCCCGTTCGGCAAGGATGGACTGGCTTTGTAAAACGAGCGGATGGGGAGTGTCAAAAGCTTCAATCCGCCGTTGCAGATCAGCTAAGAGCAAATCCTGTTGTGGATGAGGCATCAATCGTTCCAGTGAGCGTGCGTTCTGGGCAATCGATTCCGCTTCGGATTCACGATACCAGTGCAAAGCTGCGAAGATCTGAACAATCAGCACACAACCAAGGCAGCCGATGGCGACTCTCCGATCACAATATCCACTGTTATCGAGCGGAGACTTGCCATTGTTTGCGTCATCGGACGGTTCATCTGACGCTTCCAGAGAAGCATAAAAGTGATAGCGGGATGTCCCCAGGGCACACAGTGCAGAGGCTGTCATCATTGCTGCAGGGAGAACAATCCCAAAGTCGAACAGGGCGTGAACCAGCTGGCTGGCCAGGATAAAGATCAACAGAATGCAGGCAGATTCACCGATGCCAAACAGCCGGGTTGAGCGGGTCAGTTTCTTGACGTACCAGAACAATCCACCAACTCCGGCTGCAAGAATGAGTCCTCCCAGCAAGCCCCCCTCCAGCAGAAATTCCACATACTGGTTGTCCGCCCGGGTGAACCACAGGTCCAGAGACTGGTAGGGACGGTTGGCCGTAGAATAGGTTCCCAATCCCGCTCCTGTCCACAAAAAGTCCCAGATGCCCGGAAAGGTATGGGCCCAATGATCGAGCCGACCCAGGCTGAGAGAGTCTTCACCGATTTCGAGAAATCGTGCGAGGCTCGCACCGAACCAGCCAGTCACCGAAACTACCAATGCCCAGGCAATCAGGCCCCCAATCGCAGTCATGAGACCTCGTCGTGATTTCACAACCAGGGGTACGATAATCAAAACGCTGGTCACAAGACTGACAACACCACTGCGGGACAATGATGCCAGAATCCCGGCCGCAATGATTCCCAGGCCTACACCGACAATCAGTTGGGTCTCATCATCCCTTCCCTGCTTCCAGGAGTTTCCCGTCGGTTTTCTATTTCGGCTCCTCAAACGCAAAAGCAGAGCCAGCCCGGCAGCAAAACAGAGCAGCAGATAACAGGATGCATTATTCCGATTGATGAAAGACGCGAACGGTTGTCCGCCATATTCCAGGTCGACAATTCCAAATGGAACGTTATTCCAGCGGACTTTCTGGTAAACACCGAACAGGGACAGAATCATTCCGTTGATTGCCAGGGAATAGTACAGCGTTCGCACAAATGTAGTTCTGGATGAGAGCAGGCTCGTGATCACAAATACGGAGGCAGACAGCGAATAGAGGTAGATCGCGTTCCAGGTCTGGTTTGGTGCAACTGTGAGATGACTGGATGCGGCCGGCAGACTTTCCAGTTCACTCTCTGATGAGTACGGAATCTGCTGGGAAAGCAGGGCGTGGTTCAGATGACTGACAGACGGACTTGCAGTGGGAATCTGTTGCAGCAATCCCAGCAGCATCAAGGCAACGATTGCCACCAGGACGGGAGAGATTTGCCCGAGTTTGCGATTGATCAGAGAGCCAGCCAGGCAGGCTACTGAAGTGAGGCAGACAAGGAGGGACAATCCCCAGCGAGCCCAAGCGGGGCGTCCTCCCAGTAACCAGGGAGCAATGACGAGAGTTGCGATTAACAAAACACCAGCAAAGCCATTCACCCAGTCGAGCGAATGGCTTCGGTAATGAAGAGGACGCTCACCAGCATGGGCTGATGATGCGGTATTTAACTGGTCATCCACAGAGTTCAGTCAGCAATGTACGCACAATCCGAGATGAAACTCTCCATGCCAAACTGGTAGGGTTTACTCTGGACTGGCGACATTATTGTCGTTGCCTCCAGCCAGTGCGGCTCCCGCTGCACCAGCTGCTCCAGCTGCCAGGGCTGAAAGCAAACCGCCTCCTCCCGAGCCACCAACACCGCCACCGCCTCCTCCTGTTCCACCACTTCCTGTGCCACCACCAGGTCCACCGCCTGGGCCGCCAGCCATTCCCATTCCAGGGGCACCCGGACCACCTTGACCAACTCCAGTTTGTCCAGCCGCAGCACCTGAGTTCTCAGGTCCAACCACACCTGCTCCTGAGACGGCGTCAGCATCCAGGTTTGTAGCAGGTACTGATCCAATGACAAATTGCTGAATGGCAGAAACCGCTGTTGACCCTGCTTCCAGAAGTAGGGGCTTTTCTTCCAGCAGAATCGACATCATCATCAGTTTGCCGTATCCCGTGACAATCATGGAGTATCGACCGGGATGCAGATTCTCAGCGACGATGATTCCTCGTTCATCTGCCTGAGCATAAGATGCGATCTTTCCATCTCGCAGGAAGTGAACTGAAAGCAAAGGAGCCGTACGGGCAATCCCTTTTTCAGGTGTGTAGGAAATCAACTGTGCCCGCACGCTGCCATTCCCGTCAACAAACAGAGAATTTGAGCGAATGGGAATGTTGGTTGATGCATCAAACGTGATCAGATCACTGGGAGGCTCGGGTTCACTCTGACCCATTGCGCGAGCCACAATGGATTCTGCTGCAGGAAAATCGACCAGTGGGACCAGAGCAAACTCAGCGCCCAGATCACCCTCAACTTCAGTCAGATCCGGATAGATGACATAGCCAGCGGTGGCAACACCTGCCAGAGACCGGACTGCGATCGCATAAACCCCTGCATCGGGACGAGGAATCTGAACGACTCCACCAGGTCCGATCGAAAAAGTATGAACGACTTGTCCGTCTCGGATCAGAACCGCATAACCTTCGGCTCCTGCCAGTTGTTCAAATGGCAGATCGGCATCCCCAACCACGATTTTGACAGGAATGTTTTTAGAGGGACCCGGGCTTGGGGCAACCGTTGCTGCGTCAGCAGCTGCGGGAACTTCCAGGATATCATCTGCCTGTGCCAGCCCGGTTAATCCGAAACTGAACACAATCGCAATCAGGCCAAAAGTCAGAATGTGACTGCGAAAACCAGAGGTCATATTGAATCGCATGAAACGGATTCCTTGTACATAAGCTTAGAGGGACTTTGCTAACTTACCCAGATTGAAAATCGGTTTCAATCATGTTGAGAGGCAAAATC
>JAGQQT010000990.1 GCA_020426065.1 Planctomycetaceae bacterium
TTGTTCTGACAACTCTGGCAATTGTCTTCACAGACCTGCTATATGGAATTCTGATCGGCTTGGCGGTCAGCACAACATTTATCCTGCACAGCAATATCCGCAGGCCAATTCGCAGGATCATGGAGAAACATGTCAGTGGTGACGTCCTGAGAATCGAGTTGGCCAACCAGGTCAGCTTTCTGAATCGTGCGGCCTTGAGTCGTCTGCTGCAGAATCTGGATGATGGTCAACAGGTGTTGATTGATGCAACACAGACCGATTACATGGACCCGGATGTGCTCATTCTGATCAAGGATTTTGAACAGCAGACCGCACCGGCAAGAGGAATCTCCGTTAGCCTGGTTGGTTTTAAGGACATTACTCCGCTAGAAGACAAGATCCAGTTTGTCGACTACACCTCGAAAGATGTTCGTGATCAGATGACTCCTGCTCAGGCCCTGGAATATCTGCTGGAAGGGAACGAGCGTTTCCGAAATGGCAAGCAGATCGTGCGGAATCTGGGTAGACAGGTTGCCTCCACCGCCAGCGGTCAATTCCCCATGGCAGTAATCCTGAGCTGCATCGATTCCCGCACACCAGCCGAACTGATTTTTGATATGGGTCTGGGAGATATTTTCAGTGTCCGGGTCGCGGGAAATGTAATCAGCCCCCAAATCCTGGGAAGCATGGAATACGGGATTTCCCAGGCAGGGTCCCGCTTGCTGATGGTAGTCGGACACACCGGATGCGGAGCAGTGACCGCGTCAGTTCAACTTGCCAATCAGAAGAAGACCGCAAAGGAAGCGACCGGATGCGAGCACATCGACAGCATCGTCACTGAAGTTGGACCGTCGATTGACGCGACAAAACTCCAGTCATTCAACAAATTGGATGCAACCCAACAGGCTCAATTTGTTGATGATGTTGCCAGTCTGAACGTTCTGCAAACGGTACAGTCCATTCGTCGGCGGAGCAAGATTCTCCGAGAACT
>JAGQQT010000991.1 GCA_020426065.1 Planctomycetaceae bacterium
TCTTGCTCGAACCTATACCCGAACGGATAAGGGGACCGATGAAATGATTGATGCTCCGGTACCAGACTGGAGCAAACCAGAGGGATTTGGCTCTGAAGACCTGACCGCCATCCTGAATGCTCTGGATCAACTGGAGTGGAGGGGCCTGACTCTGCCACAACAGCTGACTGCCCTGCGGGCCTACACGGTCGCTTTTGTTCGACTGGGACCTCCCACACCGGAACAGCGTGAAGCACTGATTGAAAAGTTCACGGCAGAGTTTCCCGCTCCGGCCGTTCCGCTCAATTCGGAACTGGCAGCGATGCTGGTTTATCTGCAGGCACCCGCTGCAGCGGAAAAAATTGTCGCTGCCCTGGAAGCCGCTCCCACCCAGGAAGAACAGATCGACCTGGCCAAATCGCTGCGTCATCTGCAACTCGGCTGGACTCCTGAAGCCCGGGAAAAATACCTCACCTGGTTCAACAAGGCCGCAGGATATCGGGGTGGGGCCAGCTTCTCTCTGTTTGTGCAGAACATCCGGAATGATGCCGTCAGCCATCTGACAGAGGAAGAAAAGGCGGCTTTCGCTTCCATCCTCTCTGTGGAACCTGAAGCCGCTGCCCAGAACATTCCTCAGCGTCCGTTTGTCAAAGAATGGACGATGGAAGAACTGACCAAGCTGCTCGATGAAAAACTGACCGGACGCGATTTTGATCATGGCCGACAGATGTTTGGTGCTGCCAGCTGCTTTGCCTGCCATCGGTTTGATGAGCAGGGGGGAGCAGTCGGACCAGATCTGACCGCCCTGGCCGGACGGTTCAGCAAGCGGGATATCCTGGAGTCGATCGTTCTGCCCAGCAAACAGATCAGCGATCAGTACGAAGCCGTCCAGATCATCACGACCGACGGCAAGGTGATTGTCGGTCGAATCGTGAATCTGGCCGGAAACAGCTATCGGATCAGTACCAACATGATG
>JAGQQT010000992.1 GCA_020426065.1 Planctomycetaceae bacterium
CGAGATCGACAAAGAATCCTAAAATAATACATAACGTGGCCACACCACATTACAAGAAGGAGAAACACGGATGTTTCGACGTACGGCTCTGGCCGCCTTCACGCTCCTGACCGTCCTGATGATCGCTCTGTCGACTGGTCAGCAGGCCAATGCCGCCGGACGTGGGCAGCCCACAGATTGGAATCGGTTCTATTACTATCCCTATCTGTATTACCCCCAGAACTTCCAGCAATACCAAAGCTACGACCACATGTACTACCGCTATGGACCGGAAATGCAGATCCCGGTTTATCGCAAGGACTGGTACAACTTCTATCCAACAGAACGCCCTTACCATAAAGGGTACCACTTCCACATGGATACGTTCTGATTGGACTGGTTGATGTCCACAAAAAAGCAGGCGATTCTCTTCCGGGAGAGTCGCCTGTTCGTGTTTCTGGTGGGCACTTCACGTTCACTCTCTGCGAGGCTGAAGCCACCTCGTATGGTCAGCTCCGGTACCAGGCCGCCAGCCGGTTGAGTGGAACTCCCAAGTGATATCCCAGCAGCATGCCCTGGTTGATGAGAGTCGTCCGCCAGACTCCTTTTTTCTGCCAGCGTCGAGCAGAAGTCTCGACAGCATTATCAGCCAGATGAATTCGAACCCTGCGTGCCAGCCTGCGGATGAATTCATAGTCTTCCATGATCGGAATTGCCCGAAATCCGCCCAGATCAAAGAAATCACACGCACGCAGAAACAGTGCCTGATCGCCATACGGAGTCTGAAAGATCCGGGACCGCCAGTTGGTTCCCCATTCCACCCAGCGCAGCTTCCAGGACGGATCCTGAACCCGGAGACGAAACGCTCCCGCCGCTCTCTCTCGACTCAAAACCGATTGCACGATCTGTTGAAAATCGTCCGGCAAACGGCAGTCCGCATGGAGAAACAGCAGATACTC
>JAGQQT010000993.1 GCA_020426065.1 Planctomycetaceae bacterium
CCCGGAGATGAGCATCCCTGATCGATTGCACGACGTGATCTTCCGGGAAATCTCTCAGGTCATTCTGGTTCAGCAATTCTGCTTAACCGGACCTTCTGTGAGAAATCGGCGTATTCGCCCAGGTTTTTGTTCAGTATGCAAATGTATACTGTCGATAAGTTGGACAGAATGGAGTCAGTCATGCTGCTACCACACAGTCTCCCGCAAAATTTTTCCCGGTACTTCGCCACGGGAGCCTCTTAAACAACTTTTTTGTTTTCTCCAACCAGCCAATTCAATCGGTTTTAACACCGCTTGTTTCACGGCTGAACCATTCGGCCCAATCGGGCTGAATTGACCCCTTTAACACGTGATGGAGTCTTTGTGCGCGCCAGGTGATGCGCCAGAGCATTTTGGAATCAGAATTCTTCAGGAGTGATGACTCGATGGTACGCCCTCAAACCGATTGGATTGTTCGTAAACGCGATGGCCGAATTTCTCCGTTTGACCTCGGTCGAATTGGCCGTGCAATGGAAAATGCGTTTCGGGCAGAACTCAATCTGGCAGCCCAGCAGCCTCTGGATGAGGAACAGGTTCAGACCATTCGGCTGATTGCAGACGAAGTGGCCCAGCAGATTGCCCCCAAAGCCAGCACCCCGCAGGGTGTGGAAGTGGAAGAGGTGCAGGATGCTGTTGAAATCCTGCTGATGAAGCATGGCCTGTACCGGGTCGCCCGCAAATACATCGTGTATCGGGCTGAGCACGCCAAACTGCGAGCGCTGCGTGGCGAAGAGGGCATGGCCTATGAAGTCGATGAGCGGACACAAATCTGTGTCACGCTGGAAGATGGGGTTCGGGTACCGTTTGATCCCGAACGGATTCGTCAGCGTCTGACCCAGGCATGCGAAGGTTGTGAAGCACTTTGCTCGGTTGATGACCTGCAGGAAGAAGT
>JAGQQT010000994.1 GCA_020426065.1 Planctomycetaceae bacterium
CTGAAATCAGCTGGTCATACTTTCCATCCCGATTGGCTTCCACCAGTGCCATCAGGATGATGGAAGTTTCATAATTGCGGTGCCGGGTTTCGGGATGATAAATCCCTCCGTTTTCCTGCTTGAACTGCAGCAGGTAGTTCAAGGCTTTCTGCACGGCCGGGTGTTCGGGGGAATAGCCATTCTCCAGCAGAGCGGTGGTAGCCAGAGCGGTGATTCCCAGAATTTCCGGCTTGCTCCAGCTGCCGTCGGCATTCTGGTGTGCTTCCAGATACTGCATCCCGGCTGAGCGGACTTTCTTCAGTTGTGCGGCATCGGGGCCATAACGTGGCCCGGCATGGACAGTCAGATTGATCATGCAGGTGACTGCAATCGCACTCAACCAGATTCCGGTTTGTTTCATCATTTCCTCGCCTTTCAAGAGTTGCTCCATTGCCATTCAGCGCAATGACTCTTCAACTATACGAGGTCCAGACGGGTTGTCTACTCAGATTCCCGGAACTGATCGGCTCCTCCGAATCTGGACCTTTTCATCCCGCAAACAGCAAATCCAGCAGGGTGGAGTCACCGAAGCTGTCGTAGTCTGCGCTCGACTCCTGATCTTCGTCCGCTGATTTGAGCAGGGAAGCTGCCTCTGTTGTGGGAATGGAGACTGAGGAAGTTGTTTCATTGGCTCCACTCCAGCGACCTGCGATGTCTGGGGTGGTGGTTTCTTCTGCATCCTGCTTTGTTGGGGAAGGAGGAATAACAATCTCGTCGCTGGTCGCTTTGGGCTGGAAGTCGCCGCCGTTAACGAACTGCCAGTTGACCGGAGCCCACATCTCCGCCACGCGGTTGGTCAGGCTGGTGCCGTTCGATTCTGCTGAGTACCAGTTGCCGCTGTTGTCACGTCCCAGGATATCGCTGTTT
>JAGQQT010000995.1 GCA_020426065.1 Planctomycetaceae bacterium
CACAGGATTCTGCAGCAGAAAAAACAGGTTCCAGATCAGAACCGGCGGATGATGATTCAGTCCCAACGGCCCCAGCACCGTAATCAGCATCAGATGCAGAACCAGGCTCATCAGGCAACCCCAGCGTCTCGTTCCGGGAATTGCCAGCAGCAGCGACACCAGCAGTTCTCCCAGCGGAAACCCGGCAATCAGAATCGACCGCAGCCATGGCGAATCCAGCTTCTGCCCACCGGCCACATTCAGAAAGCCATCCAGCAGAACCTGTCCGTGTGTTTGCAGGAAGGAGGCATCACACTTCGAGACCGCCGAGTAGAAGTAAATCGAGATCGTCAGCCAGCGGAGCAGTGTCAGAGTCTGTCCGGGCGAACGCAACTGAAAACAGAGCGCTATCAGAATTCCCTGCCACGCCCAGGCCTGAATTCGGTGCTGATTGAGCAGCATCAGCAGCAACAGAAACAGCATCACCGCTCCCCAGCTATAGCGAAAGATTCGTGAGGCTGAAGGCTGTCCGGCGAAACTGCTGATCAACGTTGCCAGTCCGGCCAGAGCCAGACAGCTGGTCAGAACGAGATCGAACGCGGGCGGCACCGACTGCAAAAACGCCAGCACTGGAACCTGGGGAAAGACCTGCGTTCCCAGCCAGAGCGGCCAGGAGGCCACGCATTGAGCCAGCAGCATCCCGCAGGCAATTCTGCTCAGCAGACGCACTCGCAGCAACATCGCCTGATCCGAAGTTTCCAGAATGTCAGATTCACTTGAGAGGGACACGGTATTGTCAGATCATCAGATGCGGGTAAGGTATGGATAGGTCGAATCAGCAGGAAAACCCGGCCTTTCAATTTGACTTGTGGAGAACCTGACAGCGAAGGTTACTGATCTTGGTGTGCATCGGGGTGGCACT
>JAGQQT010000996.1 GCA_020426065.1 Planctomycetaceae bacterium
ATTCCCATGATTCTGAAGGAAAACCGGGCCAGGATCTGCATTATCCTGAGACGGTCCTCCAGGTGTGGTGTTGGGCAACTGGACATCGCGATGGATCACCACTCCATTATGCCGGACAGTGACTCGAGCGGTCTCGGTTTTCTCTCCCGCTTCATTGAACCTAGCAGCTCGAAAATCGACATCATAAGTCTGCCAGCTCAATGGTGGGAAACAGAGATTCTGATCGGGAGCCTTGATCGAATAGAAACCACCACATTCGTTGTTCTTCCCTTCCAGGCCAAAGGAATCCAGAATCTGAACTTCATAACGCCCCTGCAGATACAGACCACTGTTCGCTCTGCCCTGCCCTCGCTGCTCTGGCATAAATGGAAGCAGGAATTCCAGGTGCAATGAGAAATCCAGGAAAGAATCCTGACTCGTAACACCCACCTGGAGCAGACCGTCATCACTGACTTTCGCTCCTTCTTTCCAGTGATTTTTTAATGATTCCTGAGAGCCATCAAACAGAACGACTGCGCCCTCTGGAGGTTTGGCGCCTAGAGTGGGACTCTTACGCAAAACCTTTTCTGAGTCTTCCGTCAAATCCAGAACCGTGTCCGCATCTCCTTCAACACGTCGTGGTTCTTTCCGATTCCAGCCAGCCCCCGGCAATCCACCTTCGTAAATCACACACTGAAATTGCCCACCCCCGAGAGCGATCACATGCACCGCACGATCTTTGGTGGTGTATTCTCCCTGCAGCTGAAGTGCCTGATCATCAGGAGCGGCAGCTGGTTTCGGATCGGCTCCGAAAACCGTGATCCAGGATGTCATCAGAAAAAAAGTAGAAACAATCGCGAGCCGGGAGGTTTTCAGTGGTGTCATGTTCTGAGGGCCTTCAAGGTATCAATCATG
>JAGQQT010000997.1 GCA_020426065.1 Planctomycetaceae bacterium
GTTTCTCATGGCTCGCAAACCCGCTCCCCCCGCTTCTTGGACAGGGTCTTACTGAGGCATGGTGCACCTCTGAGGTTATCCCCCACACAGTAAAAATGACGTGGCAAAAAACAAAGGCAAGAGTGAATTTTTGATCATGCGAGATTTCTCACTTTAGGCTACTTCATGCTGTTAAAGATTGCCGGTTATATCAATTGATCGGATCGATCTGACGAGGATTCCGATTGTGCCGAGTTTGTCACCTTTGCCAATTCACATGATTATGCGGTCCTGGCCGATGAATTCGAGGAGGACTGTCCTGGACAGTGCGCCCGGAATCTGCATGTCAGCCAAGAACCGAATCCATGAATGTGAACTCGCCAGAATGGAGCCGGTGGACCAGACTGGACTGGCGATGTGCGTGCGTGGTGATGTGTTTGGCACTGCTGTGGACAGCTGGCTGTCAGACAGCGCAGCCATGTACCAATCGTGGCTGCATTGACAGGGAACTCCAGTCGCGGATGTGCCACAGTGTGGCTCCGCAGTCCTGTCCCGGTGAAATTTCGTTTCCTCCCTGTGTGGTCCTTGAGGATGGGCTGACCGAGGAAGAGGCGATTGCGATGGCGTTGTGGAACAACCGGGATTTTCTCTCCACGCTCGCCAACCTCGGCATCGCGCGTGGCGATCTGGTGCAGGCCGGTTTGCTTACCAATCCGCAACTGAATCTTCTGTTTCCTCCGATGGGCACTAAGCAACTGGAGTGGACTCTCTACATGCCGATAGAGGCGATCATTCTCCGCAAACATCGCGTTGAGATTGCCGAGCGGGATTTTCAGCGAGTATGTCATGAGCTGGTTCAAAACGGTTTGAATGTCGCT
>JAGQQT010000998.1 GCA_020426065.1 Planctomycetaceae bacterium
GGCCAGTCAATGGGCGAATATGATCGCAATGTGCTGCCAGCCGATGTCATCCCTCTCCCTATTCGTTTCCGTCAGGCAGGGTACTGGACATTCAACGAGGGAAATAAAGACGATTACAATTTCGAATGGAACAAGGACGAGTTCTACAACTTCGAACGCAGTCGCGGAGGCTGGGGACCTGAAACGCTGGTCGCCGGAAAGTGCTGGGCCGGAAGAAAACCGGATCAGCCATTCTTCGGACAGGTTCAGTTGGGCGGAGGCAAGCTGGGGAACAAGGCTCCCCAGAAAACGGATCCGGCAACCGTTCCGGTTCCTCCGTATTACCCTGACATCCCGATCGTCCGTGAGGAAATTGCTCATCATTACGACTGCCTGTTGAAGACCGATGAGCAGGTGGGAGAAGTCATCGCCGCTCTGAAACGGGATGGACTTTATGAGAACACCGTGATTTTTCTGTTCAGCGATCACGGCATGAAACTGCACCGGCATAAGCAGTTTCTGTTTGAAGGTGGCATTCACATGCCTCTGATTGTGGCCGGACCGGGCGTTGCAGCCGGAGCTGTGCGGGATGACCTGATCAGTGGGATTGATATCTCTGCCGCCTCACTGGCTGCGGGAGGAATTGATGTCCCAGCCAGCATGGAGGGTCGCGATTTTCTGGCTGACAATTATGAGCCACGGAAATACCTGGTCGCTGCCCGAGACCGATGCGATTACACCATTGAAAAGATTCGTGCTGTTGTAACTCCCAAGTACAAATACTTGAGGAATTACCTTACCGATCGACCTTATATGCAAATCGGAAGAGCGTC
>JAGQQT010000999.1 GCA_020426065.1 Planctomycetaceae bacterium
GATAGTAAGTCCAGCCTTCTACGCTCCAGCGTGCGGCTACGCGATGGTGTTCCACGTAAATGTTCCCCTGATTCCCGATCGACTGGGCGATATTCACCGCTCCATATTTCAGGGTAAAGGCAACCAGAGGCATCAGCAGGACAATCAGAGTGGCAGCTGCCAGCCAGGTCCGTTTGTCTTTCAGGAAATGACGATGTCCGAACAGGATATCCAGTGTGAGTGCCACCAGCACAAACAGTGCGGGTTGTTTGGTGTAGAGCATGGCCGCTCCCAGAATCCCGATCAGAACCGCTTCCGACCAGTGTTTCCATTCTCCCCGCAGCGTGATTCTCCGATAGCAGGCAATCAGGAGGAATCCCATCGCCAGTGACGGAAGCTCCAGCATGATCGTATTGGAAAGGTTCATCACCAGCGGTGTGGCACAGGTGAGAGCAACCGCGATCAGTCCCCATCCCGTGGTCAGGGAGCGGCTGGCGGTCAGCCAGAGTGAGAGCACAAACAGCAGCACAAAGCCTGCCATGGCCAGCTTGACGGTGAAAAAGGAGGGACCAAAGATCAGCATCAGGCTGCCGGTCACGGCATGAAACAGGGGAGGCCAGAACGTCAGGCCCAGTGCCGGGTATTGTCGTTGATAGTTAAAGACATATCCGACAGCATCCTGCAGCGGAAGATCGAGCAGCAGGTCATGGAAGAAGACGCT
>JAGQQT010000099.1 GCA_020426065.1 Planctomycetaceae bacterium
TTATCAGATTGACAAACGATGCACATGTGGCGGGGAAATGTCTTTCATCTGCCAAACTCCTGATGGATTTGGTTTCGAACAAATCCCTGATGCTCCCGAGCAACCAGATTCCTTCTCTGCTACCCAATACTGTCTATTTCTGGGCAATCAGACGTATATTTTAGGATGCAATCGCCAATGTGATCCTAGAGCAGTGATCGCTGGTTGTGACAACTAACTGTGGTATTCGAGATGCAATGCTTGAGGTAAGCATGTGGCTGGGTGGCTGGGGTCGAATGAAATGAGCCCCCAGAGCAGGATCTGCTGGGGGTATGCCTGGCTCAACCAAGCCACCAGAGAATAACCGATACATTTTCCAGAACTCATCAACACCAGTTCGATGGCAGGCCGCTGCTGTCGAACGAATCGGCCGGCAGTCAACCATGCGATATGTTTTAGCAAGTGCCGTCGCGTTACTGATCTTCTTTGCGGGTGCGTTGTTTGTGTGGCAAACTCAACGACACATGCAACTCAAGCTCGAGCGGGCAGTCCAGGAAGCGAAGGATTCAGGACAATTGCCGGCAGAGACCAGTGAACCGGGTGCGATCGACTACACAGGCTTAGGCATGGAAGTGAGTTCGAGCGAAATGTCTCGCATTGCGCTCGCTGACCTGCTGGCCAGATTCTGGTTTATCCTTCTTCCACTGCTGATCGTAATCTGCCTGGGCATCGCAAAATTCACTCAAGGAAAACCACATCCCTGAGAGGTCGATAAAATATAGTAATCCCCACCTGCATGCTTACTTCTAGAGAATCGGCGATTTGGCATTGCTTGCTCACTCTCATGCTGTACTGAAATCAATATTCGTGCCCGGGCCTTTGAAAGGCAGTGTTCTGCAGGAAAGACGAAAATGCTTTACGGCAACTCTAAACTGTATGCCGCCGCTCGAGCCGCAAAGATGGGTAAAGGCTGTCTGCATCCAGGGCTTGCAGAATTGCGGGATTGGATTTCGTCCGAATATCAGGTCAACGTAGTCCATATTGTGCTCGATCAAATTGAAATTGGCCCTGTTGCGGGTCACCCGCGCCTCAACATCATTCTCGAAACGGACAAGGACTTCTATGCATTGAAGACGGACCCCCTGACGTTTCGTTTGGATGTCCACGATAAAGTGATAGCACGGTTCAGAAAGATCGCGTTAGGTTATCATGATCTCGAATCTGATAATGTGTTACTGGTCCTGGACAACTTCTCCGACGAATGTCTTGGCAAAGCCTGTTCCAGATTTCTCAAGCGTGATGCCAGGCAAATCGCTGATGTCTTCAAGTACACGATTTGGCAGATTGACGGCTTTTCGCGTTTGCTCGTCGTTTTTCTGTACACGGATGACGAAGTAAAAAAATGCACGGCTGACGGCACATGTAATCGAATCTCCCGGCAGTGTTTTAAGACCCTCAAGCAGTACGACGAATTTAATTACCTGACCTCTGAATCGTTCAGACTGCGGTTTGACAGCAAAGAGAATCTGGACAACAACTACAAAGGCAACCTGTTCTACTACTGGAGGTAGCCAAACGTCTGGAAAAACCATTCCGCCGGATGGTCGCCGCAACAAAGTGCAACGCACCACGCATGTTTGTTATAATTCCTGCCAGTATCTCAAAGCAGGCAGTTGTGTAGGTCAGGCTGTGCCTGACGACAATAGTCTCTGGACCGATGCTCCCGCCAAGTGATTGTTTTGGTGTCGATTTTGAATCTACGTCTGTTCTTGACCTGTAAATCTTGTGATGTGCGTTGTCCGGCACAGCCTCACCTACGGCAGTTATGAGTAGTACTGGCAAGGAATGAGATTGGTGTGTTGCACCGGAGTGGCTGGCCACTCCTTGAACTCAACCGTTTGATTGCTTTGAGAAAGCTTGGCAGGCAAAGACTAATGACAGATAATTTCTTTCCACATTCTCGAATTGGATTAGCAGCAAGGACATTGCCAGATGATGCTCGTCCAATTTTCGCAGCGGCTTCATCCGCTGACAAAATCGCGGAACTTGAGTCGGTGTTCGGTTGCAATCTTCAACCAGCAGTTCGTGCCTTTTTTGAGACGCATGATTCAATCTCTGCATTGGATGTCCACTGCGGATATTATATTGGCGGCATCGATATGATTATTCGGTCGCTGCAGCGCGGAGATTATGCTCCCAACCTCAATGGCACGGCCGTTTTTCCGATTGGTTCCGATGGAGGCGGTAATGCATTCTTGATGCCTGTAGGCGAAGATGGTCCAATTTGGAAGTGGAGCCATGAGACAGGTGGGACTACTCAGATCGCTGATTCGTTCAAAGTATTTCTTGAACGCCTAGCGGATGATTTCCGCATGTATGCAGCGGGCAACGCTTCATGGACGTTCATGGCTGGGTGAATGGTTGAACCAGAACGCATCAGAACAGGGCTTGAACTCGAATTGGCGATCATGCAGACCCAGAAACAAGTGTCAGAAGCACTACCGAGATTACTCAACCGTTCAGCGAGGGAAAGAACACAAATGAACCGACGCCTCTTCATCCAGACGGGGGTGAGCCTTGCCAGCACACTGGCTTTGCCGGGACGCGGCTTTGGCAGTGAATCTGCTTCTGCGGTGGAATCTGCCCACGCCGAAATCTGGCGGCGATTCATCGACAGGCACGGCGTGATGGTCGACTTCACCGCTCTGGATGGTTCGGTGCCGCTCCCTACGCCCGAGGAGTGCCGTGCGGGGAAGCCGAATGCCCTCGGGTGGTTCCAGCCGATCGAGAACGGTGCCATGTTCAACGGCTTGTACATGGACGCCGCTGTGAACCGATGGCGGCATTCGATGACCAGAGAAGACGGCGAGAAGGCCCGCCGCTTGATGGAGGGGTTGCTCCTGCTCGCTTCCGTCAGCGAGGTGAAGGGCTTCGTCGCCCGGGGTGTCTCCACGGACGGGAAATCGCACTTTCCAATGGGCTCCGACGACCAGACTCTGCCTTGGTTTCTCGGCCTGTGGCGCTATCTTGAATCGGGACTGGCAACCCGTCAGGAGCGAGAACGCATCACAGCAAAGCTTGTGGAAACGGCTGAGGTCATCCTGAAACATGGCTGGGAGTTGCCTGCGGAGGAACCCTTTGGTCACCGCGGGAGCTTTGCCGAATTCCGCTTCGACTCTGCCACTCGTTTGCTGTTTGTCTGCCGAATGATGTACGCCATCACGGGTGGGCACAAATGGGATGAGGTTTATCACAAGGCTCTGGCCGAGAAAGGCGGGACAGACAACCTCTCACGCCGGGAGATCTGCGAACGGGGCATGGTGTTCTGGTATTCGAAGAATCACAACTGGACATCCAGCGGCTCCGTCGGCGCACTCCGTGTCCTCTGGGAGTTGGAGCAGGATGAAGCAACCCGGGCAGCCTTCGCACGTGGACTGAAGGCGAGCGCGGAACTGGCCGCGAAGAGTCTGTCACTCGCTGCAGAGTTTAACCGCAACGAGAGTAGTGCCTTCGACACGGACTGGCGGACGCCGATGATGCCTCTCTGGAAGCCGCAGAAAACGGAACTGGAAGCACAAGAACTGGCGATATTGCAGTTGAAGGCATTCACAAAGATTTCGCCGGGACGGAACGGGGAGGCCGCGTTTGTGCGTGAGCCGACCGCCGCTGCATGGATCGTCACTCTCGCTCCCGATCCTCAGACCATTCGTCCACACATCAGCGCCATCGAACGAGTGTTGACGCATTATGATTACCAGCGGCTGTACTACAGCACCTTCTTCTGGATCGAGTCTGCCTGGTGGAGACTGGCAGCGGAACGGTAGTGCGCTGTGTGCTACCGTTGACTGGAAGCATTCCAGAATTGACACCATGTATCCATCAGTCAAGAATGTTGTGAGAGTTTTCAAGAAGATCCATTCCCGATACGCAGAAGCGACTTTGCCGTGGCGTTCAGTTTAACGACTGAGTATTGTCAAATTCCTTTGGGAATCCAGTTTTGGTTGTCATTAAGAATGATGAAGTCGCGATGATCGAGCGGCTCCAGGTCTCTTCCGATACGGTTTCCAGTATCGGCTGGGCGAGTATGGTGCTGCCCTTCCTGCTGCCGCTGGGATTCGCACTGGCAATGATTCGATACGCTCAATGCCGGAACGTTACCGGTGTGGTTGTGTCGGACAAGGGGGGCACGCCAGGTGTCTGAACTTGGCTTCGGATTCCTCTGGTCAGCTGCCGTATATGCGATCCTCATGATTGCTCTTGCCTGTTATTGGTTGTCGCAGGGATCCACTTCAGTCTGAAAAATGGTTCTTGCGGTGGAGATGGCCGTGAATACTCACTACGAAAAACGCGAACTGTTACGTCTGGCTCGAAGCGGTCATCTTCGCAAGCTTCAACTGCTGCTCCAGAACGATGTCGAGGTCAACTTTCTACACCACAAGACCGGGATGACACCGCTGATGACAGCTGTGTATGCGGGATGTGAAGCGGCCGTTGACCTGCTGCTGAAACACAACTCTGATCCCAACCTGCGTGCGGCAGACAACGCTTCTGCATTGCATTGGGCCTGTCGGAATGGCGACCTGAAAATCGTCGAGATGCTGATCCATGCGGGCGCTGATTTAAATGTCCGACGCCTGACCGATCGGAATAATGATGGTCCTGCCCCAATTCACATGGCACTGGGCGAATCTCATGGTGATATTGCGATTTCACTCATCGAGGCTGGTGCCAGCGTTGATGTAGAGTACTTCGGAAAGACCGTGGTTGAATATGCAGAGCATTGCGGATGCCAGGCAGTTGTGCTCCATCTGCATCAACGTGGCATTCGCCGGTAAACGAAAGTCAAAAGAATAAACCGTTGCACATGGAACAGGGAACCCTGTTCCATGCCTGCATCGCTTTATCGAGTGGCTGGGGTTGAGCAATGCGAACCCAGTTGTTCCGAAAATCTCTTGCAATAGAAGGATTTCATGTCCTCGACGAACAACAATAAACAGGTCCGTAATACTCACACGATTATTCAGGAGTATTTGACAAAGAGAGAAAGGACAGAATAGAACTGGAATGAATCGAGGGTGTTTTCGCATCCCCAGAACTTGCCTTCTCAAGAAAAAAAATGCCGCACGACTACTCAGCAAAATAGTCCATGAGACACGCAATACGAAGAGATCGTCATGCTGAAAGACTTACCATTTACCAAGGCTCATCCTGCAGGGCTTGTGGATCTGTCAGGAATACCAGCGGGCGTTATTTTGAGGGAACAAACCAGTGCCATCGAGCGTCGAAGTCGGGTAGTATCAACTCTCACCCCGCCCACAGAGAAATGCTTTTCAAGGAGTGAATTATGATCTCTCATCGATTTCTGGCTTTTGCGTTCTGCCTGCTTGCCACCGCCAATCTCACTTTTGCGGCCGGTGGGACATCCTATGTTGCGACCAAGGGACAACCGGCTCACGTATCATCCGACTGGCCCGAGGGTGCCGGGGATCTGGTGAATGATGAAGCCCGGACTTTCGGTCTCAACTCATGGTTTACGGAATGGCCCAATGATGTCAATCAGTATGGCTACGAGATTCAGTCGACCGCTGATCTGAATCGATTGATTGAGAAACTGGCGGCCATCAAGTGTGAACTGCGACAACTCCGTCTGTCGTACCTGAAAGAACCGAGCGGTATGGGATGGGTTACCCGGTTACCTGAAGGGAATGGCACTCCAGTTATCTTTTCGATTGGGAATCAGGCCCGGATTGATCAGTGGTACAGCCATGTGCGAAAACCATTCGGCGTGATGGAGTTCACCGCTGCTCCCATCGCCGTTCCTCCCACGTTAACGATTTTCGTGCAGAACAAAGCCATCCAGCTGGACGAACTGGTCATCCCTGAGGGAATCGAAGTGCTGGCCGGTTATGTCCCGTCCATTTTTCACAAGTCCAACACCACTCTGGAACAGACAGTTCCTTCGCCAGAGAAAATCAAACTCGACACAGAATCACTCAAAGCGAAACTCGACGAAAACTCTCTGGAAGCATTCCTGAAAATTGATTCCTTTCTTGAAGCCCGCAAGGCCAGGGAATAGCGTGGCGAAGGTTGTGGAACGATGAAGGTATTTTGACTGTAGAGTGCATGCCATTGCAGATGAGCACTGAATGCCGTCCGTCATAGCCTGAGCTATGACACTCTTTATCGATCTATTCACCGATCTTCGTTGTCATCAACCATGTCATTCATATTGATACAGCATATCCACACCCTTTGGAATAAGCGTTCACGGGGCGGGAATGGGGCGCGATTACGCAATACGATCCCATATGCGTTCAGCCTGCCGTCTGACTGCACACGTGAATCAGCCTGGATACTCCATCAGGTCACGTGCTCTGAAATCAACGACTTCGCCCGCACTCATCATTGTATTCAAGCAGCTGATTTTCAGGATCTTGGCTTCCGTGATCTTGTCATGCAATTGGATAATTATCAATTACAGGTGCGATTCTACCGGAATGGAAACAACGCAGCCCGGTCGTCGCCTCTGCCTTTTGCGGACTTGCCCTTTCTTCCACTTAATCACTGGCTGCGTCTCCGCTACAACGGAAGATACGTTCAATGGACTTCCGGCAACTGGTGGTACGAACAATCCTGCTACAACATCGGTTATTTCGAGTCTTTTACAGAAGATGTTTTCCTTAAGACTACACCTGCCAGTCAATTCGTAGAGACAGCTCAACTACGCTGACTGGCTGGCAGATGAGCTGGGAAACCGAGCTTTGGTTGTGCTGAAGGGCAAACGATTTGGTTGCGAGATTGTTTCGTAACAGAGAATGGCTTGTGGCACTTCCTGACCAACCCTGCTCCAGGACTGTGTATTCTTTTATTGACAGTCTGCATTTATCAGTCAACATTAAGTAATGTTTACACAAAAAAAACATTTTCAGTTTCACCTAACCATCGCTCCTGTCGCACGATAAGCCTGCCGACGCACACATGGCTGATAAAGAGATCATCCAGGAAAAGGTCGCTGCGGAACTTTCCCGCATAGTTGATGGGGAAGTACTGTGTTTGATGAAGCCTTTGCTCGTATCGCCTCGATGCGAGATGCGTGTTTGGGACTACGGTGAACCCGAACAAACATTTCCCTGCTGGATAGTACTGGAACATGCCCCGTCCAATACCTGTGTCGCCTATTGCGAGTACGGATTTGGCCCATCATCTCCATGGGGCTTGTTGTTCATCACAGGCCAGCACCTTAGTATGGGAATGGATTCCGAATGGTATACTTATCTCGAAGATGCTTTTCGCGAATCAATGGCGTGGGATGGCGACAATCCTCCAGATTATGAAGTCACGTAGTCAAATGCCGTACCAACTGGCAGACAATGATTGAACGTAAGCAGCAGATCGCGTTTGGTTTGAAGTCAACTGTTATTGGCCGCCACCATGTTTGCAGCTGAGTTCTCCACCTCAGTCCACGCAGAATCTTCATCGAAACAACTTCAATGCAACACAACATTCGGCTCGTGGCAATCGGATCTTTTTTGTCGTTCGCAGCCTGCGCATTCTACTGCATGTATGCTGCTGCC
Organism: Planctomycetaceae bacterium; assembly: GCA_020426065.1. GTDB lineage: Bacteria > Planctomycetota > Planctomycetia > Planctomycetales > Planctomycetaceae > Rubinisphaera. Next base: position 7,554 of record JAGQQT010000099.1, read on the forward strand.
ATTCATCTTCCCGTGCAGGACGACCTGGTTGATCGATGGCTGGAGATCGCCTTTGAACGCAAGCACCTTGCCGGGTTGGATTCGACCGGAGTCCTCATCACGTCAGAAGAATATCAGGACGAATTAGCGGAGTTATCAGCCAGAGAACAAATCATTGTCTCTGACCACGAATTCCCTTCCGACAAAAGTAAGCTGCATTCCTTTCTGCTTTCACGGGCCACGGGAAACTGGCATTCCATCGGCTTCTGGCTGCTGCTGGTCACATCCGGCACTACGTTCGCAGCAGCGTTAGCATGGCTCCACGGACACTCAACCTGCAATTCCAACACTAATCTTGAACTCCAGACCATAGCCGATGACGCCTAGCCTGATCATGTAACGAGGCGGATGCTTTCTGCCGAGGCTCTGGTCACTGATTTGTGAGTTTCCCGTAAACTACGAACGACTCTGCCTGATGAAGATTCCAAATATTATTGCCCGGAATCCAACGTGTCAGGATGTTGTGACGTATCACTGAATGTCCTTTCTTTCTGAATGAAACCGACTTCTCTCTAGATGTGATCATCCCGTTTTCAACTGGTATCGTGATTGATACTGATGGACACACTCCCGTCACAACCTGTGGCTGAAACAGGAACTTCCTGGAAGGGATTCCTCGTTGTGCTGGCTATTGTCACGGTCGTTCTTATCGGTTCCTGCCTCTTCAGAGTTCGCCTGCGAGACGTCCTGGTCTCAGATTCACCGGATGGGGCACACAGGATGATCGTGCGTGAGAGAGCCAGGCATATCGACCGCAACTTCCATGTCGTTCTGGTAGACCTGGTCACTGGTAACGAACGGGTCATCTTCACTTCAGAAGACCAGAGCCCCACAAACAGTCACGAACGTTTTGTCTGGTCCGGGAATTCCTCGAAAGTAGCGCTTGTTGGCGACCGCTACTACGTCATTCCCGAAGCCACGCTCGAGAATGGGGAGATCGTCTTTCTGATGTATGATCTCAAAAGCGAAACGTTAAAGTGCAATTCAGAATATGAACGGGGCTATCAACGCATTCCCGCTCAGCTGGCGATTGAAGTGTTTGGTCGGGATTCGTTACTGAAAGGGAACCCGTTCTGAATATGGCGTTGCTGTGGTTTGATGAGCGGTAACGCGAACCCTTTAAGGATGCTGTCACATGGGGCGCTTTCTGTTGACAACCGGCATCGTGATCATCTCGATCGGATGTGGCAAACACTCGCCTCCGCCAATCTCCAAAGATCGCCTGGCCGAAGGCGTCTCTGCTACACTGAGCGAAATATCGGGATACTCTGGTACAATTCCCGAACTCAAAGATGGCAGTTTTCGATACTGGTTCTATTCCGACGTCAGCAGTTCCGATGATCCGGAATACCCGGTTATCGGCAAACACGAATTCCATGACGGCAAGTTTACTGCTCGACAACTTCCAGGCACACCAGCGTCAATGGTATGTCGATGTAGTCAATGATATTCCCGTGCTGTGGCGCTAAGACGCTCTTGAAATCTGGCCGCGGGAGGGGAAGATTTACGACTACGGCATTCTCGTCTGGCTCGCCAACGAAGTCCCCAAGGACGAATTTGACAAGCTGGAAAGTCGTTCGGTCAGGGATCTGTACAGCGGCGAGAAGAAAGCCGAGGTGAAAGAGTGGAAGGATCCATTCGTGCATGGCCCACAATAAATTCCGAGACCGGATTCATGAGAGAAATCGACATCGTGGGTGGAGTGAAATCGCTGGCCTGGCTGTGTGTCAGGTCAACTGCTTCTCTGATATTTAATTGACTCGCTCGTGTCGTCTGCAAACAATTCTAGATCGTAAGACTCGTCATCTGACTTCGTAAAAACACCACGCTCATGACAGGTAACACCTTGAGTCATAGGTGAAGGATCTGGAGTTGATGTTTCTGGACTGGAGACTTGATGATGGCTTCGCCAAGCGATCTACCGCAGACACTGGGGACTGCAGAGTCCAGTCAGCAAGCGTTGTCTCCGTCTCGAATCATGTTGTGGGGACTAACAGGTACTCTGTTACCGCTTATAATTCCTCTCATTTTGAATTCGCTCTACCAGAGGATCAATCGCGATTTGACTGTCATTGTATTTGGCTGTGGATGCCCGGACATCGCTGGGAACTTTGCAGTATTCAATGCCAACCATTTCAATCTGATTATATGGAGCGTAGTTCTTTTCCTTTGCAGCGGCATCGCCGTTTACTGCAGCCGACAAATCCGTCACCACGCGACTCGTCAGATGATCTGCCTGACGGGCGTCATTCTGGCGGCAATCATCTGCTATCACAATTTCATGATGGGATTCTGGCTTTGATGCATCTGGTGCCTACAGGTGATGTTGAGGCTCTCGGCTTCAGGGAGGGTGATTGCCAGAGTGTGGGCTTTAAACTTCTCCCTCCCCGGCTGCGCTGACCCTCCCGCTGGGACTGTGATGGGATACAGATCGCAAGTCCCCTCTTCCTGCGGGCCAGTTCCAGTCCCATCCGCTCTCATCTGGGGGACGCTTTTTTTGGCTCTGGGGATCGGCTAAACTGCGTTTCTGGCAATTTTTACTACAAGGAATCGATCCCCCTTCCGCTCCTGGAGGTGGATCTGGAGACGTCAATGGCTACTGGTGCACCGTTTCAAGCTGAAGAAACCCTGAAGGTCAAATCCGGCACCTACCGTTACTTCAACATTCAGAAACTGGCCGATTACGGTCTGGGGGATCCCTCCCGGCTCCCGTTTTCGATTCGGATTCTGCTCGAATCCTGCTTGAGAAACTGGGACAACTTTGTTGTGCGGGAAGAGGATATCCGGAATCTGGCGGGCTGGTCAGCCAAGTCGATCCCGCCGATTGAAATCCCGTTTCATCCGGGACGAGTGGTTTTGCAGGACTTCACGGGTGTTCCAGCCGTGGTGGATCTGGCGGCGCTGCGGGAAGCGATGGTTCGTCTGGGGGGAGATCCCACCAAAATCAACCCACTGGTCCCCTGTGACCTCGTGATTGACCATTCCGTGCAGGTGGATGCATTCGCCACGAAAGATGCACTGGAACAGAACGTGGAAATCGAGTTCGAGCGGAACCGGGAGCGTTATCAGTTCCTGCGCTGGGGACAGCAGGCGTTCAACAACTTCCGGGTGATTCCGCCCGCAACCGGGATTGTGCATCAGGTCAACCTGGAATACCTGGCCAAGGGTGTGTTGAACAAGGATGG
>JAGQQT010000009.1 GCA_020426065.1 Planctomycetaceae bacterium
CAACAACACAAGCACAGTTCGCCCGGGATCTTGACAATCTCCTGCAGTATCTCAGCAAGGGCGATCGGCAGTTAATCATGTTTGAACTCCCCTTGCCGCCGTTCTGTCACTCGTACGGCAGAATCCAGCGGCAGGCCGCAGAAAAATATCATGTTGCTCTGGTGCCAAAGCGGGTCCTGCTGTCCATAATCGCCGGTAATGACTCCACTCTCGATTCGATTCACCTGTCTCAGTCCGGCCACAAACGAATGGCCGATTCGGTATGGTGCCTCCTGTCCTCCGCGTTTCCAGAGCGATGAAACCCAGGTAGAAACCGCCAGTCATTTCATTGACACAACCCATCCCCCAGCCAAAAATGATCCGAACTGTGATACGGAAATCACGCTCCCGTTCCACAGAAGTTTACTTGTTGTGGAACGATCTGTTTGCCGTCAAAGGAGAGGCCAGTGCAGTTTGTCGCTTGCACGTATGACGCTCACGCCGCTGCAATTCTGGAGATTTTCAACGAGGCGATTGTCAACTCGACGGCACTCTATGATTACAAACCACGCGCACCGGAGAGTATGGTCAACTGGTTCAAAGACAAGGAGGCGGGACGTTTTCCCGTCATTGGAGCAGTAGCCCCAGACGGCCAGCTCCTCGGATTTGCGAGCTATGGCACCTTTCGCGTCAGGCCCGCGTACAAGTACACCGTTGAGCACTCGGTCTACGTTCACAAGAACCACCGCGGCAAGAGGATCGGCCTGGCGCTCATGCAACAGCTCATCGCTAAGGCCAGGGAGGAGCAGTATCATGTCATGGTGGGTGGCATCGATATCTCCAACAGCGGCAGCATCGCTCTGCATGAAAAACTTGGGTTTGTGCATGCTGGAACCATCCGGCACGCTGCATTCAAGTTTGGCCGCTGGCTCGACCTGGGCTTCTATCAGCTTCTGCTTGACACACCCGCTCATCCGGTTGACGATTGATAAACCACATCAGCCAGCATCGGAACTGGTATGAAAACCTGTTTTCCGTCATGCTGCCTGCCACAAGTGCACAACGATGAAGTTGGGATAGCGAGGCCACCTGATGTCCAGTCAGCAATTGACTTCCAGTTTCTGTGAACTCGATATTCTGATCTCTGCAACGCCCGAGCGAGTCTGGAAGGCGATCGCCAATGAGTCCTCTGCGTGGTGGCCGAGAGAATTTGTCACCTCCAAACGTACGCAACGATTTGTCATCGAACCAGTGCTCGGAGGTCGGGCATTCGAGGATTTTGGCAGCGGCGATGGTCTTGTGTGGTATACGGTGATTGGAGTGGACGCCAGTCGAGAATTGATCATGGCGGGCCATCTGTTGCCACCTTTCGGCGGGCCTGCGACCACAGCGTTACGCATTACCCTCACAGCACAGAGGGATGGCACACTTGTCAAGATTCGCGATGATCGATTTGGAGTACTCGGAGGAGACTCACCAGTAGAAGGATGGCGGATTGTGTTCGAGAGCGGTTTGCGAGATTATCTCGAATCGACTATTGCCGATTAGAACTGGTCCGAAACTCCTATTGAGTAACGATAGAAAGTGCCCCAGGAGTATATTGCATGTCAGATAATTGGGACTTCTACTTCGCGAAGGTCAACGACAAGCTTGCGTCGATTTTTGTAGATATCGGCGTTTGTGAAATTGCACCTGATGCAGATCATCCCTGGCTGCTTTGGGTGTGGGTGTGCCTGAACCATCCGCGCGAAGACGGGCTTTGCAACTCTGAGGAGGCCGATACGCTGCTTCAGATTGAGGATTCATTAACGGAAGCTGTTGGTCATGCCGTTCAGGGTTCTCTGGTTGGTCGGATCACGACCGAAGGCCGTCGCGAATTCTATTTCTACGCTCCCTCCTTCGCAGGTTTCGATGACGCGGTTGTCCGCGCCATGCAACCGTTCCCGGAGCATCGATGGGACGCAGATAACAAACATGACCCCGAGTGGAGTCAATACCTCGGTTTACTGTATCCGACACCAAGAGACTGGCAGCGTATCAAAAACCGACACGTCATCGAACAACTCCTGAAACATGGCGACCCGCTCAAAAAGAAACGTCCTGTATTCCACTGGGCGTATTTCGCTGAAGACTCATCACGCGATCAGTTTGTTGCTGCCGTCCAGGATCGTGGTTTTGCGGTTACGCATCAGGATACCGTGGATGATCCCAGCTGCACTCAGCCCTTGAGCGTCAAATTCGAACGCGAGGACAACGTGGACTGGGATTCGATGAACCTGGTAACTCTCGATTTATTCGAACTGGCCAACTCACTCAGAGGCGACTACGACGGATGGGAAACCTCCGTGGAGCGAGAGACTTAACCCGGTTACTATGCGTCTGAATGCAATTCCATTGAATCTTGTGTACGTTCAAGGAAACGAGAAAGTCTGCTTCTGCGAAAGTCCAGACTGTTTTCATTCCGCGACTACTTGATGAAACCGACAACCATTTCTTGACACCTTGCATTCATCGCTGAACAATAAGTTGCATTGCAGTACTGAGATTTAACCCTGATTGGCAGGTTGCTTCAGGCCTCATACAATCCGTCGTTGCCTATAATCACAGCCATGTTCCGATTCACTTATGCATTTGTGCTGATTTTTTTATTATGGCTGCAGTCTCTATTCACTGATACGGTTCATACCTTTGAAAATGGTTCGCATCGCTTTCACTACAATCTGGTTCCCTGGTTCTTTCTGGGACTGATTTGCCTCACGCAAGCTGTCTTTGCTGAAATTGCAAGGCGTTTCATGAAGGACAAGTGGCTTGGCATTTTATGCCTGCTTTTCATTCCACTGTTTGGCTTTTTGTCGCTTAAACACGTCTATGAACGCACCGAAGTGTCAGAGTCCGGTATCTCACACCGACGGGAACCGCCACATACCAGATACAATGTTGATATCGTATGGGATGACATTCAATCTGCCGTGAAGTATGAAACGGAACAAGCAGGATTATTCGCCCCAAACTTCTACAATGTCGGGTATGTGTTCACGCTGAAAAACGGCAAAGACCATGAATTGCCATCAAACACAGTCTTGACGGCAGCACATGAAGAGGTCGACCGGATTTTAAAAATGCGCAATATTCCTGTTACCAATCAAAGAATCCCAATTCCCCAGAATTGATCGATTAATTTTCACTCTTAAGCGCAGACAGGAAAGTCTGTGCTAATTGACTAATGAAGGTGTGCTGAACAATCATGTGCATTGTTGTACTGAGATTCGATACACGTCTTGCAGCGGAGTTCTTTTGTCTGCCCTTTTCTCTGCCGTAAAGCATGCTCACAATGAAAAAAAGACACTGGTGGATGGTGGCCGGATATTGTGTGATCATTCTGATTGTCCTCCTGAAGAATCTGGAAACAAAAACGATCATCACCCCACTTGCTTCCAAAGCTGCCATTGGCATGAAAGGGGACAACATTCCTGCGGCCTATCTGGCAGCGCTTCCTGAGGTTCAGGACAATGGCGGGAAGATTCCTGAATTCATCGCGACTGCTGATGTGTCTCCCCATGTCATGGAGTTGCATCGCGGATGGCCAGTGTACTACCAGAATGAATACGGGTATCACTACGAAATTGTGAACCCCGCGGCAGGCTTTTCGTCAACTTTATCGGACTTCCCAAAACACCAGGGGATCTCCTTCCCGCGATTGCTGATGAACACGGTTGGTGTCCTCTCAGTTGCATTCATCCTGCTTCTCTCAGCGGAGTTCTTCACTCATGAATGAATCTGATCTAATAATGATTTCTTCGTGTACTTCGAGTCCTTCGTGGTGATCTATCCTCGCGCTAAAATCTCTGAGTGGCATCAGGCAAAGCTTTCATTGACACAACTCATCCACCAGCCAAAAATGATCCGAGGTGTGATACGGAGATCACGTCGACCAATCAGGACGGGCAAGTGCTTTAGGCGGGGATGTTTTTTCATTCACGATCCTCCTGGGTACAGTAATCGATTTCCATCTGTCGTTCAGGAGATCCCATCCGGTTGCTTCACAATCCAACTGTTTCGGTTGGGTCATCCGGAATTTAACTGAGGGACTGACGGTAAGATGAAGTGTGCTCAATGTGGACAGCCAGTTCAGGAAAGCGGTCGCTGCGACAATTGCGATCGTTTGGACAGTGCTACCATCATTGGTTTGGAGCATGAACAGGCAAATTCAAATGGTGCTGCAGCGGCAGAATTCACGGAGGTCTGTGGACGTCGATTTGGTGATTATGAACTCGTCAGGGAAATTGGCCGTGGAGGAATGGGAGTCATCTTTCAGGCCAGACATATTTCCTTGAATCGGGATTCGGCACTCAAGATGCTGCTTGGAGGGGAATTTTCTTCACAAGAGGAGTTGCAGCGATTCCGGATTGAGGCCGAAGCTGCTGCAAAACTTGACCACCCGGGAATTGTCCCGATCTATGAAACCGGCAATATCGAGGGCAAGCCCTACTTTGCGATGAAACTCGTGGAAGGAGGATCGCTTGCCAGCCGAATGGATGAGTATCGGAGTAATATCCGCGAAGGCGTTGCTTTACTGGAAACGGTTGCCCAGGCGGTCTATCACGCACACCAGCGCGGGATTCTTCATCGAGATCTGAAACCGGCAAATATTCTGATTGATGCGGAACGGGAACCACTGGTCGCCGATTTTGGACTGGCCAAAAATTCCTCTGGCCTCAGTGATGTCACGCACACGGGCGCAATCATCGGCACTCCAGGCTATATGTCTCCTGAGCAGGCCTCATCGCATTCTTCAATGACTGTGGCAGCAGATATCTATTCTCTGGGTGCGATCCTGTACGAGCTTTTAACCGGGACGCCTCCTCATAAAGGGGCGAATGCGATTGAAACTCTCCTGCAAGTCCGCAATGGAATTGTGCAGCCCCCAGGTCAGCGATCTTCTCAGGTCGATCCCGACCTGGAGTTGATTTGCATGAAATGCCTCAAAAATGAACCGGGGGAACGGTATGAGACAGCCCAAATGCTGGCCAGGGATCTCCGAGCCTGGCTGACCAATATGCCCTTGAGCGTGCGGCCACCCAGCTGGACTGAGCAGGTAAAACAGTGGCTGAGAATGCACAGGCAGTTGGCCTACGCTGGATTCACGGTGCTCATGGGAATTCTCGTCACCTCTCCGTTTGCTCTTTCGCTTATAGGTGAACAGGACTTCGCAAGAGTATACGACCAGTTTCCTCAAGAGCAGCGTCCCTGGCTGTTTTCTCTGGGGACCATCCCTGCGTCCATCCAGCTGGCACTTGGATCCATTCTCGTGTTCATTCTGTGGCCCAGCGTTGGTTTTTTGAACGCCCTGTTCAGTCAACCTGCAAACATGAAGCAATCTTTAAGGGCTGGCGTGGTTACATCGGCGATCCTGATTGGCAGCTTTACACTTCTGCTTGGCTGGCTGCCACTGATACGCATGATTGATAACCAGTCGCAATTACGCCTGCTCACTGAAGCAGTGTGGCCCAGGGAAGGACAAAATCCATCATACCGTCATAGACTGGCCGATGAGATATTTCCTGGTTTGCAGGTCATTCCCCCAGAACAACGAGCTGCGATCGTTGCAAAACGCATGACAAGCGATCGTATTGCTGCCGCCCCGACAGCGCTGCTGCGGATACTCTTCGTGGAATTCCTGCTCATGATTCCGGTGGTCTATGGCACGGTCTTAGCCGGATCGCTGATACGACGCAAGCAAAGTCTAACGTGGACGTTCTTGCGTTATACCATGGCCTGGTGGGTCGCCGGCACCGCACTCCTTCTGCTACTAGACGCCCTGTTTAGTGATCTCGGCGGCCGAGCACCCAATCGCCACATGCAGGCAATTATACAACTCGGTATTGCTCTGATCGCATGCACAATCCTGTGGGGAATTGTCAGGCGATATCGGCAGAGTGACAACAGAATATCAATGTCGTGACGATTCGCTGAGTGTGCTTGAGCTACCGCTGATAACATTACCCGAATATCGCCACTTGAAAACTTCCACGTAAAACAGGAGTACAATCCTCGCGTTCCTGGTACTGCTTGCACTTCTACTTTCCTGGAGTTGTTCACTCATGAATGAATCCGATCCGAAAAACTCTCCAAGAGCTGTTTCCTCACCCAGTTGTCTGCTGTGGCTGGGGCCTTTTCTGATCGCTGCAGCACTTGTGGCTTCTGTGCGTGAACGCAATCAGTGGGTGCAGATACCGATCCTGCTGGCGTTGGGAATGGTGGTTTTTGCTTTCGGATATTCAACCATTTCCATTTACAGAATCCAGAGCGTAAACCGAATTGATCAACTGCGTCGAGCGGCGTTTCTCATATTCGTTTCACTGATCAGTTTTGTCCTGATGACAAGATGGCTGTTTCCACTGCCGTCAACACCAGACAATGACGAGACCCGCATCAACGGTATTGTGGACAGCCTGCTGCTCTGGCCGATGGCTGCTGGCTCATTGGCGGCGTTGGCCCTCGCGGCAACCGCATCCAACTGGCGGCATGCACTCTATCATGCTTTTGCTGGCCTGCTCATGCTGATGCTGGCCCTGTCCATGCACGATCTTTCAAAGCACTGGCTGCGTTGGCTGGCTGGTTACTTCAGTTGAGCGTATTGAATGCCAGTCAGCTTCCCAGCAGTTTTTTCTGGCGGGCTCTGAGTTTTTCGTACTCCGGTTTCACGACTTTCATCAGTTCAGTACCGGGCCAGTTATTGACGGAAACATGATTTGTAAAATCGGAGTTTCTCCATTCCGCCAGGATGGCCTTGTAAGCTGCGATGTGGGCCAGAGCGTCGACGAAGGCTTTGGGGATACGATCGGTTTCCAGCAGATCGAGATTCTGGACGATCAGCTCTTCCATCTGAGCGTTGTTTGGCTCAAAGACATTTGTCATCCAGGTCCGCCATGTTGCCTTTTCTTCCTCTGAAACCGGAGCACCGAAATAGCTGTTGGCTCCATGAGCGGGCCGGTGTTTGCTCCAGAAGGCCTCCCAGGCACTATCGGCCGCCATTAATCGAGCGTAGAGTGGGCCATACAATTCTCTGAGCTGGCGATTGACCCGATCGAGTTTGCTGGCTTTTCTGTCGAAGTACCAACTGTGGAAATAGGTCACCACCCAGCCAATGACAGCAACGGCGGTTGCCGCAATGATGGGCAGCATGTCTATCAGTTCTTCACGCGTGAAGTCGAACACGATCACTCCTTTGCACAACGATTTCTTTCGTCGATCTTCCAGGTGATCGTTCTATTGAAAACCCGCCCTGACGGCAACTCCGGTGCGATTTCGAGAGGATCACGCAGTGGAGCACTTGTCCCCAACTTATTTCTCAGGAGTGCATTTTCTGAGAAAGAGTGGCGATGAAAACTGGGAAATAATCCGCCAGCAGGTCATTGATCGACTTGTCTTCGTACAGATCCCGTAGCGCAAAGCCAGACCTGAGCTGGCCGCCGAATAACTCTTCGAGAGAATGACTGAAGACAAACGGTTCCGCTTCCGCCTGCATCTTTTTCTGCTCTTCCGGATTCAGATGCATGCTGTCCGCATACGGCAGTGCGTGCCGGACGGTCAGATGTCCCTGTGCGAGATCTTTTTCGTCAAACACATAACGCACCGGATTGACGAACCCGCACATCAGCAGTCCTCCCGGACGCAGGACCCGCCAGGCTTCGTCAAACACCGATTGAACTTCCGGGATGAACAGGACGGAACATGGGTTGAAAACAAGGTCAAAGCTCTCCGCTGTGAAACCGGAGAGATCCCGCATGTCCCCCAGGATGGTTGTGATCTGCAACCCTTCACGTTCGGCGACCATCTGGTCCTGATTGAGCTGCCGGGGTGAGTTATCCAGGACCGTGACATTGGCACCTGCTGCGGCAAACACCGGAGCCTGCTGTCCTCCTCCTGCAGCCAGTCCCAGCAGGTCGAGCCCGCGCAGCTCCGGAAACCAGGATCTGGGGACAGGTTTCTGCGGCGTGAGCAGTACCTCCCAGTTTCCCTCACGGGCAGCGGTAATTACCTCAGGAGTCACAGGAACCGTCCACCGATTTCCCTTCGCTACCCGAGCGTCCCAGGCACGCCGATTGTATTCTGCAACGTCTTTCATGATGGCAGGTTCGCGAATGATGACTTCGTAATTTATTCACGGCGGGAAAAAACAAGTACTTGCCGCTCCTCCGGATGATTGCCCGCCTTCGCCTCATATTCACACTTGAGCGGATCCCCTTCAACAGAAGGTTCGGTCAGCAGGTCTGGATCATCCAGGTCTGGCAATCCCTCCTGCATGTAAACTTCCATGTAAAGCAAACCTTCTATCACCTCCAGGCGAACAAAGCATTTGCTCATGTCACCTGGATCAAAACGATCTTCAAGATGCCAGGCTTTCCCGCAGGTTTGGGAGTCGTGCGTGTGCATGCTGAAGAAGCGATACTCGGAACTGATTACACCCTCTCCCACGGCAACATTTCCCTCGAATGTAAGATCCGGATGCATTTTGCCAAACTGGGGATGATCAGCAAAGAACTTTCGAGTCTGCTCAATCTGCTCCTCACTGACTCCGGCAGCCTTTTGAGCCTCCAGAGTTTTTTCGAACTCCAAGGTCCAGGTCCCTGCAAAGGGGACCATCAGGGGAGATGATTCCGGTTCACCAAACGGCCCGCTCGCAGGGTTCGAGCCACACCCAATCACAAACAGGGTCACCATCAGGAACATATTGAGTAAAAGGAATCTCATGTGACACTTCCACGAATGGATTCTTATGGTGATGCCGGACGATGCGACGAAGTCACAAGGAGTTGAGTATGGGGAAAGACGATACCAGATTGGCTCGCTGCAGAACACATGTCAAACATCTGCGGACCCGCTGAACGGCGTTTTTCACCACTCGGAGACTTTCGAGGGAGGAGGTTTCACTTTGAAGGACACGAAGAGCACGAAGGAATCTGTTGTGGGTGCACTTTTAAGGCACACCCGTTCCATTTGACCGAGAGTTTATCAAATTCCATCTTCGAGCTCTTCGTGTCCTTCATGGTCATTCTTCAGAACTGGCAGGAGTACGGGATTGGAGTGATTTAAATGCGTTCCAGAAAAGCAAAACACTTCAATTCAATATGCCCTCTACACGCGTGAGCATGGCACATGGGCTCAACCAGGAAACATGGGACAGACAGCTCAGCGTTCATGCCATAAATATTCGACGAATATTATTCGTGTACTCAAACAGGCAAACCTCCATTACGGTTGCTTTTCCAGAGTGATTCTTAAATCAGGGATTTCATCAAAGAACTGGACGAGGAGGGGTTTGAAGCCGGGTGCCTCAATTCTTATCTGAGCACTTCCGGTCTGGTAAGGCCCTGGCTCAGGCTGATCAATCCCGGTACTATATGCGGCAAATACACTGGTCAGAAAAACAAACCGACCGGTTTTATTGTCGTACAGCAGCGGTTCTTCGTAGTCTTGTTCCGTTCCCAAGAGCATATCATCATTTGTTCTGTAAAAGCGGACCAATTGAGGATGAGAACCTGAATCACCGCGTAGTTCACCGGTAACCATCACGTCTGTCATTCCATCGCCGTGTTCTAGGGCAGTCTTGTTAATACGGCTGTCGTCTGAGTTGGGCCAGGCCGATTTTGGACGAAATACGACCGGCCGCTTTGCGTCAACATCGATAATCAATTCAGCCTTATCTCCACAGGCACGTTTGCAAGCGGCCAGGAATGTCATGCGGTGGCTGCTGGCATTTTTCTCCAGTTTGACAATTTCTTTAATAAACCGAGGTTCACGTAACATACCCATGATGTTAACCGGAAGAGATTCTGAAGAGGCTAACCATTCACGAGTTTTGTTGGGCTCGTATTGATGTTTGCATAGAAATGGAAAAAGCTGTGCGTTGTGCTGTTCCAGTAAGCGAAACAGATTGGGAAATTGATTTGAATACGACCTGAGTGCGTCTGGAAAGTCTAACAGTGAGATTGCGGCGATGCCTGCTTCCTCTTCAGTCAACCGGCCCGCTTGAGATACCAGTGTGTTCACGGCAGCTTCGTTGATCCCGATATCGCACAGTACATACAATTTCAAATCCCGATCGTCATCAGGTTCGCAATCGAAAATGCTCTCTACGATCCGCTTGGAATAGGGACGGGCCTGTTTACCGTAACGACTCATTAATTCTCTCGCCGCGTAGTATTTGCTGGAGGAGTGACTGGCGAGGTCATCTATCAGATTGTCGATCACCAAATCGATCTTGGGCCACACATTTGTTCGCTGTTGCATCACATACCAATTGACAGTTGGATCATCACTTTTGACGCCAGCCAATACTGCAGACTGAACCGAATCAGATGACCGGGGCAGGCTGATCAATGCGATCGCACCCGCTTTACGCACATCAGCATCGGATTCACGAATGCCCCCTTCAATAGCCTTCGCAATTCTGTCCAGATCTCCATCCGTGATAATCCGCTTTTCTGGTAGTCTATCTGTGATTTTGATTGGTGTGTCCGAAAAGCCTGTGAATACCTCTTGAGGTTCTTTCCAGTATTCTGAGAGTGCATTAAATCCAGTCACACGCTCGGAACTTGATGCCGATTTCATTTTCTCAATGAAGGGCACCAGAGATGCATCGTCTTGTGCAAAAGTAGATGCTGCTGCGGTGAAAATAATTCCGTATACCAGTAAGAGCGCTTTCACTTGTAGCTCCATTCTGCTGGAAGGCCAAGTCGGTTATAGAGCTGGTAGTTTTGCAGATCAGTCTTCTGCCTTGCAGTTCAACTTTCAGAACATGGAAACAGTTTTTCAGGCGGGTGCCTGGACTTCTGTTTTCTGAAATTGGAAATATCCGCGTCGATCACCGCTCTGGCACAACATATTGTTCGGCGAAATTATCATCTGTTCGATGTCCAGTTTTTGCGAAAGCACGGCGCGCCTTCGATGTTCGCGATGAAATGAAGCGACTGCAATCCGCGGACGTGTGTGTCCCAGTATTCCGCAACGTAGTACATTACCGCAGTTTGCCACGCTGCATTGTCTTCACCGCCGGAAATCCGAAACCCTAAAAGAGTCCGTGTCGGATCCGAAAACCAGTCGGTCATCACATCGGCAAACATTTCTTGAACGTTGCAGGGGGTCAAATCAACTTGCACGCCAAACGACCCGAACCATTCTGGCAGGTTCTCTATCTGTTTCAATGTCTTACAGTTGACGCGCGGCACGACAAGCAGAATTCGATCTTCCCCCAACGGTTCGAAATGTTCCGGTGTGGTCACGACCGACGGATCAGGAACGTGTTCGGCTAAACCCAGTTTGACAGCGAAGGAGGGAGGTCGATCCTCCTGGGCACAAGCCAGCAAGTCGGAGATCTCCTTGCCGGCTTCATTTCCCAACACCATTCCATAGACTCGCTTTGGGTGGCAATCTATCGTTGCCAGTCGATACCTCGTTTGAATAGGAATTGTGAGCGGTACACCCAGGATGCCGCCGCCGTGGAAACCGTGCCAGAACTGATGCTCTCCATCAAACGCGCGTGCCCATTGAGCCAGCCAGGGCATCATGTTGCGAAAAGCCGTACCATAGCCAGGAAAGATGAAATAGGAGTAGTCTTCGCACAACTTCATGCAGCTCTTCTCCGCCGAACAGCAGTGGTAACAGGGCCCCCACCCAAAGACTCAGGCTTCAAAACCAGCGTCCCCCGCTCAACCGCATGGTTATCCATCGTTCTGTTCGTTGAGTGTCCGTCTGTGTTCATTACGAAAATACCATCTTGTTGCAGCCACATAGAACGGAATGATGAAAACATAAGGAAAAGCAAAATGCGTTTTGCCATATACGGTGTTGTACCATGACCAGTGCCAGTGATGAATCGCAAACCACGAAAAGACAGCCAGCGAGCTGCCAACGACGAGTACAACCGGAAGTTGAATAGCAACCATCTGAGCAGCCATCAACCAGTTCCTGGGATTCCTGGACAAAAACCGCAAGGCAAATCCTTGAGACGGATGTTCTTCTCCAAAGTAGTTGAGCGATGCAAACGCCCACACATTGTCTTCATCTGAGGGGAGTCTGTATTGAAGGGGATAACGGTACCAGTAGAGCAACAGCAGGGACACAACCAGGAGCAGTATGCTGTTCAGCACAATAATTCCGGTAAAACCGAGTGCGGTCATGAGAGGATTCCCCTCCCTGCTGAGGTCGGGCGTAAAAACGTACGTCGTGCCGATGTCTGCCGCACGTGCGGCTGTTGTGGCAAGTATGAAGAGGATGAACACTAACGAACGTTTCATGGAGATCCTTCATGTGTCAAGTGGATAACGACCGTAATCGCCCTGCGGAGACGAGTCTCTGGCCAATTGCAGCCAGATCGAGTTGTGATGGAGACGGTCAACGCAGGCGTCCGTCTCCACCAGTTGACGAAAGAGATCAGGTATCTCAAATTCATTTGCTTCCGCCTCTGACACACGGCTGAGAAATGCCTCGCGTCGTTTGCGATGTTCATCCGGGGATTGGGGAAGAACAAATGCAGCGGCCTGCATGGCTCCGCAATGTTTCCAGTTGATCTGACCGTCCCGGTATCGATGGCCCAGTTCTTCGATCTCAGAAGTAATTGAAAACGAAGGAGGAAGAAATTCAAAAGATGTTTCGCGCAGGTTGTTCGGAACAATCGCTCGACTGCCTTGAACAGGTTTGCCATTCCAGTTAACGCGATTCATCATCAGACTCTAGATTGGACCAGTTTCAGGTCGCGCTGATTCATACGCCCTTCTTACGAGATTGTGGAGAATGCGTGAGACTCCAGGGGTGAAATCGCACATGAATCTCGTGATTCATCGAAGATTTCACGACGTGGAAGCTCGCCAAGATCTACAATCACAGACGAGATGGAATGAATCAACCCGATCTGACTTTCAGCCGGATGGGACAGGCTTTTTGCCTAATACGTTACATCTTTGTGGAATGTTGGATGTGATGCGTAAAGAGTGGGTGGTGTTTTCTGGCCAGACTCCTCTGCCTGAAAGTTCATCTGGGACTCAATGAATGGCTTCGCTTACCGCACTGAGACTTTAGAACGAGGATGAATCACCACGAAGGAATGAGTGCTTCGGTTCACGGCGTTGTTATCTGGCAGATCAAGCAAGTCTTCTCAGCAGTCAGTGGATGGTTTCGTGCGGTTTTGCTCGTGCGATCAATTCTTTCAGGGGAATGGAATGATAGTACCAGGTCAATGGATCCTGCTTCCCGTCAAGATGACCAGTCTTGATCTGGATCTCGGCCCTTTCCGCCCAATCCTTGCGAAGATGAACTCGACCAACCTGTTTGGTGTCTTCATTCCGCAGAGCCATTGACAGGGTGAGGTCGGATTTGAAGCCGCCGTCGACATGCTTTTCATCACTGGGGATGCTCAAGTCGACAGAAGTGATCGGCGCAAGTCGACCTGCGTCAATGAGCGAAAACTCGATCGTCACTCGACCCGTGTCGTGATCGTAAACGGAGACATCATAATCAAGTTTGAGTTTCTCCTTTGATTCGCCAAGTTGGAACCCGATCGCCCATGCGAAGGAGGCTGGAATCGCGAACACGGCACTCACAGCCAGCAACCACTTGAAACTTCGTGACATCGATCCGCTCTCAATTTTGACCTGGTGGCAGCTATGGAATGTAAGTCTCTGCAGAACTAAGACGCTTCTTCGCGGAATTTGTTGCTCGAAAAATCAGTTTTTCGCTGATTTATGGTCAGATGACGGCAACAATCACTGTGCGGTGAGGCCGATATTCGATTCAAGTCCGATGGCGATGCCTGCTCTCGTGCATCGCCTGGTTATGCCTCTGCGTCGGGCAATCCGTTTCGCAGTGCCTCAACTGTTCGCTGGGACCGCAAACACTGCACAACACAATCGAGAGGTTCCATAAAGACTGTCGTGAAGGTCTTCTCGCCCGGCACGCGGGTGTTGAATGCCAATGAAACGTTCGGGGGATCAAAACGGGTTTCGATTCCCGCACGATTACCACGCGGATCAATGGGATGCCAGCCATGATCCGCCAGGTGAACATAATTGAAACCATGCAGACAGAATGCAGTCCCGGCGTCGTCGATGGAAAGTCTCTGGTAGCCAAACGCGGCAGGGATTCCATTTGCGCGGAGCAAGGGCGCCAGCAGGTGGGATTTGGCGTAGCAGATCCCCGTGCGATTTCTCAAAGTGTCTGACGCAGTGCAGGAGACAAGTTGGGTCTCGACATCAAAGCTGTGCGAGATCTCGTCTCGCACCCAATCAAAGCAGCGAGCTGCAGTCTCGTACGGTCGATCGTGGACGGCGAGCCGTTGGGCCAATGCCCGAATTTCGGGATCATGCCAGTCGATCAGTTCTGTGCTTCGCAGGAACTCATGCATAGTTTTCTTGAGGCATATCTAATCGTTAAACAGAAATGACATTCTGTGTAACGGGAAGGGACTTTCTGGATATCAATTCGCGTCATTGTCGATTGATCCGGGTGGTGCGTCAAGAACGAGTGATGCTTTCCGCCGTGGTATTTACGAGTCGCTTGCCAGGTGAAACTGCGAGACTGAAGAGCGAGGAAGTATCACCACGAAGGACACGAAGAGCACGAAGGAATCGGTTGTTGGTGCACTTCAATGAACAACCCGTTCATTCGGTTTGAGAGGTCATCAAATTCCATCTTCGTGCTCTTCGAGTCCTTCGTGGTCATCCCTATAGAAAAGCCAGTGGTGCCGGGTTGCAGTGGCTGGCAATGTGGATCAGCAAGGCAAAATCCTTCAATTCAGCATTCCCACGGACGGCGAGCGTAGGAAGGCACCGGAGCTTGCCGAACAAGGACTGCTCAGTATAAAGACATTGTGGGCCAAGCTTGCTCATCTTCGTTGAACCGCCGGATGCAGAGCCGCATGTCCGGGTTGATGCCGCATGTCCGGTGTGATGTGGTGAGGGGCATCTGCGAGGACGTCACTTATCCGATTACGCGGCTATTTCCATGAGGCGCGGTAATCGTGCAGGGCGTTGGAGAACTTTTCTTCCGTTATCTGGACACGCCACGTTACACGCTTGAGCTTTGCACCACAACACGGGCAAAGGACGAGGCGCGTAAAGGCATGGAGTTGGTCGTACATTGAATTCTTCGCTGTTTGCTTTGCAGTGAGGAAGAGATGCGACGCAAGTTCTGTGGCGTGAAAGTAATGGCGTTTAGTTTTGACAAGACGGGCAGCGACAAGACGATTGATGCCACCATATAGTTCATCGAATGAAGGGAGAGTGCGGACAACAAAGTCGAATGTGCCGATCAGTTTCCGAAGGTCACAGTCATCGCCAGAGCCAAGCACGGCAAATGCAATGGCGAAGTCCATGTCTTGAAAGTCTGGCGAGTATGCGGACCCACGTGCCACTTTGAAAGATTCAGGTTGTAGGAACCAGAGTGTGCCGCGTTTTTCCGCGACTCCGGAGTTGTGAAGATGCGAAAGAGCTTCATTTCGCTTTTCTGCGTTGAGGCCGCTGCAACGAACTCCTGCATACGAATCGATCGACGACAATGAGGCACCGCGGTATCGGTAGTAGCTGACCGCGTCGGAGACGGCATCGGTGATCGATTGATGTGAGGTTGTAGTCAATTCACGATCACCCGTTGTCGTATAACGATAAAGTTGAGTCGCCAACACAAGTGAACATGAACCGTGACAGCGGAACCGGAAGCGCCAACACGGGTTGGCTCCAGCGTCTTGTTAGGCGGTCTCATCGTTCAAGTTCTCTGGCGGCGACGTAAGCCTTTCGTGCCCAGAACTCAATATCAACCTTAGGCCAGTCGTTTTGGAAAAGTGTAAACGATACCCACTGTTTGCCGCATTCGGGATAGGCTGCGCCTCCACTGACCAAGGCACGTTCCTTCATGCGATCGTCCAAGCGGAACCCGATCGTGTTCATCCCGACTGCGAGCGCAATGATGATACCCTTTGTGGACGCGACTGCGTACAGATACTGCTGCGGGTCTGGACAAAAAAACTGGACGTCTCCCAGGGGATTCATTGCAGCACCCAAAGCTTCCACGATGTCGGAATGCGCGGACAAGCCTTTGACGTGGTCAAGCACTTGGCAATTGATGTCGGTTTGTAGCTCAGTTGGGACGATTTGTGCCATGGTGTTCGCCCCGCCTAACTAATCGCTAGACAGAACTGGTCTTCTGTCTAATGGAAATTAATTATTTGTAAATCACTTCTCGTCATTGTGGGCAGATGCATGTGATGCGTCAAGAACGGGCGGTTTTATCCATCTTCGTGCTCTTCGAGTCCTTCGTGGTCATCCTACAAAAATGGATCTTTAGGACGAGAACTATGCACATGCCAGCCAGAACATAGCACCCGTCTTTCATCTCCCCTCAAAACAAAAAACGCCACCCGAGATCGAGTGGCGTTGGATTTCTTGGATTGACTGGTCTGGATTACCAGGGGAGGTTGGTGTCCCGGTTGTAGCCGGCGAAGCCTGGGTGATACCAGGGGCGTCGGTAGCTGTAGTAGGGGAAGCGGAAGTGGCCGTACTCGCCGCTGCGGTAGTAGCCGGGGCCGAAGTGATAGCCGTAAGGATCGCCGCCCGCTCCGCCAGCACCACCACCGCCGTAAGCGGAACCGTATCCGCCACCGTAGGCTGAGCCACCGTAAGCGGAATCATAACCGTAGCCGCCCATCATGCCGTAACCATCGTAGCCGTAACCACTGCCACCGTAGTAGCCGCCACCCATGCCGCCGGCACCGGTTGGTCCATTGCCAGCCAGTGGTCCGCGAGCGGGGCCGTTGGGAACCGTGAAGAAGAAGGGTGATCCGGCCCGCTGATCATATCCGCCCGGCTGCCAGTAACCACGATAGTGCTGGAGTTGATCGGCTCCGACGTACATCGGGCGTTCAAACTGATGAGCCTGGGGGAAGTAAAACGGCTCCTGGTCTTCATCGGAGACTTCAGCATTATCTGCCTTGTCTTTATCGATGTTCAGATAACCGGGAGCATTTTTGGTTTCGGTTGGCTGAGGAGGGAACTGGGTCCCGTTATTGTTGGGAGTACGCTCCTGAGCGAATGCGGGAACTGACAGACCGACTGCGAGAGTGGATGCCAGGAACAGTCTGCGGATCATCATGAAATCGCCTTCTGATTACGCGAGAGTGTGATCTCCAGCGCGGGACAGAACGTGCCGAGCAAGAGTGTTTTTTACAAACTTACAATAGAATTCCGGGCCTGTCGGGAAATTTTGCCGGGCAGACCCGATTTTATTGGATTCGAAGGAGGCGATCTCGTCATTGTTGGCAAAACCGCCCGATTTCATCTTGAGGATCAGACCCAAAATACCGATCTGGAAAATGGGGTGCCGTATTGAGCGGTCGTTTTGCTGTTCAATGCGCAGAGAAAGGGATTCGATCTCGAGATCGCTCACGCTCGATTGCTATAGGCAGGGACGTTCACATGCTGAATCGCACATTTCTATTCACAATGGCCGCTCTGGTCGGATTCGGCGGAAGCCTGTCTGCTCAGGATCTGGATGTTTACGATCCCCAGGGGTTTTCTGGCGGTTATGCAGAAGGATCCTACGGCCCGCTCGGATCGGAGCAGTTGTATCCTTATGATTCCCAGGATCCCTGGATGCACGGCTACATTCAGTACATGCCGTTCTACGGAGCTTACAAGCACTTCCGTCCCTACAATTACAAGCAGGTTGGCCCGCAGGTTCAAACCGCTGCCGGATGGGGAATGAATCCCCGGACGCCCTACTCTCAGCAGTTCTGGCATCGTTATCATGCCCGCGGCACGATGAGCAACGGATACTCCAACGCTCAGGAAGCTCTGATGCAGTATCCGCAGCCAAATCTGTTTCAGCGTCGGGTTGAGCAGAATCGGGCACCTCAGAACCCCAATCCGCTGAACTACTATCCCGAATATCCACCTCAGCAATACCCCAGCCAGCAGTTTGCACCAGAACCGGCTCCACAGCCGTATGGTCAGCCTCCAATGACCACATATCCAGGGAACGGGGGAATCAACCTGCAGGCACCTCAGCCTTATTCCGGAGTCTCCTATCAGACCGGCAATGCACAGCCACAATATGGTCAGCAGCCAATTCTGATGGTCCCGTAATCTGGACAGAAGCAAAGAACACGCCGGGCTGGTCCCGGCTTTTTTTATGCGCTGAGAGGTCCTGCCATTTTACGATCTCTCAACAATCCACAACTGTTGAGAGAGTTCCTTTCACCTTCCCTCCGGGCATTGGTAACTACATAAATCGAATTGGGCGTTAAATGTCTGGATTGTAAGTAACCCGCGGTGAGCGCCTGCAGCTCATTTTTTGGAACGATTTTCACCCTTCGTTTGACCGGTAGCAGCAGGCGCAGGTATTGCGAAACCGTCTTTCCCGAGAAAACTCCTGCGCCTGCGGCTTCGGGTCAAACTGGCCTCTTACACTCTCACCGGGAGAGCCGGTGAATTCACTTAGAGCCAGCAGGCATTCTCAATGTTCTCAATTCCAGGCGGTTTCCCTGACGACTGACGCTGGGCTGGAACTCGATTTTCTGAATCTCCTTCACAGTGCTGAGAGACAGGTCGCCGTTTTTGAATTCCTCAAATGGGAGTTTGAACGTTTGCCATTCTGAAGTGACCTGACAGCGAGCCGTGAATTTTTTGCCGTCTGGAGAGTACACCTTCAGTTCCAGACTGCAGGGCTGTTCGGCTCGCGCTTCCAGAAGAAAGTGATCCGACTGCTCACACTTCAGGTTCCCGTAATAGACTCCAATTCCAACCCAGGCCGGATCGCCGATGTGCCGGAACGAGATCCCTCTCGATTTCTCTTCCACCTGTTCGAGCAGTTCGCTGGAGTATTCCGAACCCTCGTTGGTGAAGTGATACGATTCGGCCTTGTCACGGAAATCATAAATCCGTTTGCCGAGCCGGGCGTCGTCTTCCTGATTCTTTCGAGCCGCACGATCTGCCAATTCCGCCGCTGCAAGCCACGGTTTTTTGCTCTGAACATTTCCAGTGTCCAGATAGAAGTCCAGCACAGCCATCTGCGGGCGGTCTTGTCCGTTCTGGGGTTCGATGCTCAGCGGATATTTGTTCCACCAGGGTCCCGCCGCCCAATAGGTTCCACCCACCTGATGGGCCTGCATTTCAGCCAGGGCATTATCCAGCACAACCAGCCAGCGGGGATCGTTGTCGGGAACTCCAAACTCGCCAATGAATCCCCGCAACTGATGCTCTTCCAGCCATTCGATGAACGGCTGTAATCGCTTCACGCCCGTTTCGGGAGTTGCTCCATCGGAATCGTAGCTTCGTTTGTATGTTCCGGAATTGTCCTTGTCAAAATACTGATGGGCTTCATAAACCAGTTTGCCGGTCGGGTCCTGCAGAATCAGATCCTTGTTGTATTTCTGCCAGGAGTGAGCACCACTCCAGCCATCACCACAAACGGTGATAATGTGTTTCTGGTCGACGGAACGAATGGCATCCACTGCCGCCTGAGCGGCAGCTTTCCAGAGCCCTTTGGTCCCGTGTGGCTCATTCATGATGCCATAGGCCAGCCGCTCATCCTGATCGCGAAAGTGAGTTGCCAGCTGCTTCCAGACATCAGCAAAGGCCGCGTTGGGAACCTCTTC